>JALGVN010000185.1 GCA_025774645.1 bacterium | reverse complement strand
CCTTCCCAGTGCGTGCCGAATCCGAGAGAGAGCCTGTTCGGCTGGGCCTGCATTCCGCCGCGTAGCGTCAGGTAGTCGAGGACCCCGAACTCGAGTCCGAAGCACGTGCGGACGTCCTCGTTGTCCTGCTTCTGAACTTCGAGGGTGGTGTTCACGGCGCCGTACGGACTGTACGCGACGCCGACTGCGAACCACTGCGCCAAATCCTCGGCGTCGGGGTCGCCCATCTTCGGGTTGTTCAGGTTGTGCATGAAGAAGCCGAAGCGCGTGCGGCCGCGAAGCGTCCCGAGGACTCCCACGTCGACGCCGAAGGAGTTTGCGGAGCCCAGACTCTGGCCGCCGACGCTCTCACCATCGAACGAGAGCCCGTACAGGTTGAGTCCGTACCCGACAGCGAGCGACGAGTGGACGTCCTCCATGAGCGTGAACCCGTGACCGAGGCTCACGGTGTACTCGCTCTCGAGCTTCACGCCCCGGTACTCGACCCCGAAGACCCTTCCGCCGAGAGCGAACGTGCCCCACTTCTCGGTCGGGTAGGTTCCCGCGACGGCGCCGAGACTCAGGAACTCGTATCCGTAAAGGTCGACGTAGCTGGCATACAGGTCGACCTTCTCCTGCCCCGCGAGCCCGGCCGGGTTCGTGAACAGCGCCGTCGCGTCGTCCGACAGGGCGACGAACGCGCCTCCCATCGCCCGCGCTCGCGGTGAGAGAATCAGGTTGTCGAACACCCCGGCGGCGCCTGCAGCGTACGGCAGGAGCAGAACCGCGACCGCCAGGGCGATTGTCGTTCTTGCCCTCTTCACACGTGCCTCCTTTGAGGTCGAGACGACCTCCGTCTCTGCGTCATGGGTTCTTTCGTCAGTCAAGTTTCCGTCCTATGACGATCGGCACCGCGGCGTCACTCCCGCCGCCGGTGTCGCCTTCCCGCACCTGAATGCTGCAGACGTACACGCCTGCGGGCACCTTCTCGCCCTTGTCGCTCCTCCCGTCCCAGAGCTGGCGCTGCGGCCCCAGGCACGTCCCGTCGAAGAGCGTCTTCACCTCCCTGCCCTGGAGGTCGAAGATCCGGACCACGACGCGGCTCGCCTTGGTCGCGTTGAAAGCGATCTCGATCTCCTCGCCGGAGTCGATGTCGAGGACCTTGGCCTCGGTGGTGATCTCCGCGCTCGACGAGTAGTCGCCTTCGAGCTTCACCATGTCGCTCTGGTAGCGGGGGGCGAGCTCGTAGCCGGCGAAGTACGGCGAGTTCTGGTCGTACTGGAGGAGCGCCCCGGTGACCTGAACGCGGTCGCCGATGGAGAACAGTGAGAAATCGAGGTCCGTGAAGTTCTGGTAGACCTGGATCGAGCCCGTGCCGTCGTCGATGTAGAAGGCGAAGCCCGAGAGCGTGATGATCACGCCCTCGGTCTGGAGGAGCGCTCCCTCCCTGTCCTCGACGCCGACGTCGCCCGTCGCGAGCACCGTCGGCTCGAGAGGCTCGAATCCCCGCGCGAAGATGGTGACGTTCGCGTCGGCGATCTCGGTCACCGCCCCGGCTCCGGTCGAGAAGCTCACGTACTCCGCGACCTCTCCGACCGACTGGTAGAGGTCGCCGATGAGCGGTCCTTCCGTCATGAGCGTGCTGTTGTAGATGTTGACGCCGTAGCCGTCGAGGTCCTCAACGTACATGCTCGTCCGGTCGGGCTGGAAGACGCCGGCCGGAACCGTCGCGAAGCCGACGACGGCGTGGGTCTCCGAGATGAGCGGAGAGAAACCGACCTCGTCGTATGCCTGGACCTCCGAGATCGGAGTGGTCACCGGAAAGTGCCCGTCGAAGTCGTCGGAGTCGTTCTCCATGACGTTCCCGGCAAGGTCGGCTACGCCAGAGGTCTCGATGAGGTACTCGTGCTCGGGGACCTGGTTGGCGGTCTTGAGAAGCACGGTCCTCTCGTCGCGCGACAGCCACGCCTGGCGGACGTCAAGCCGTTCGTCCGTGATGGAGTAGTTCGACAGGGTGAGCGCGTCGTCGCGGTCGACCGGCTCGGTGAACTCGATCGTCAGGAACCAGGTTCCCGCCGACGCGATGCGCCTGACCGTGGGCGCCAACATGTCGTCGGCGACGTTCACCGCGCCGGGCGTCGGTTCGGAGCTCAAGATGAAGTCGGCGCTGCTCACGTCGGTGTCGGTCGAGTCCTCGTCGCGTCCGAGCGAGTAGTCCTTCGGCGGAGGTCCCGGCACCCACGCGTCGTCCGGGCCGCCCAGCCCCGTCCCGCCGCACGCGTCCGCGGGCCAAAAGACGGGATCGCGGTACTCCATCGCGTCGACGAGGCTCGTGAGGCTGAGATCGGAGTAGAGATAGACCGCTTCGTACGACGGAGTGCCCACGACCAGGGTGCCGTTCTCGTCGGGGCCGCCGACGAGACGAATCTCCCGAGTCGTCCCGTCGCTCGGCGGCGAGACTATCTCGAGGTTCGGCGAGTTCGGGTCGTCGGCATCGACGAACCCGGGGTCGTGGAGCTCCCAGTCCGGGTAGAATCCGAACACTGGCTGGAATCCCCCGGACCCACCGCGCCTGGCGTCCTTCGCAACGGTGAGGTAGTCCATCGTGCCGATGGTCGCGCCCTCCGGGAAGACCCACAGGTTCGTTCCACCACACTGCCCGGAGTCGTCGATGTCCGTGAGGACCCAGCCCGTGAGATCCACGTCGCTGCTCGTCGGGTTGTAGAGCTCTATGAACTCGGACCGGTCCTGACTGTCGGCGCCGTACGCGTAGACCTCGTTGATGAGGACGGTGCCCGCGGGTGCGATGACCCCGACTCCCACCTCGGGCGGCTCGGCGATGGCCGTGAGCTCGCCGCCTTCGGTCGCGGTCGAGACGTCGAACACGCCGACTCCTGCGGCGGCAGGCGTGCCGACGCCGAGGAGCGCGACGGTGCCGGGACTCCCGTGAACGAGAGCGCATCCGGCGACCGTGACGAGGGAGGGGTCGGTGCTCCCGGGAACCACGAACGCGTCCCTGAAGCCATCGCCACCGAACGTGACGTCGCCCGCGTCACCCGAGAAATCCCAGCCAGCCGGGATCGCGATCGTGACCGTCTCGAGCGTGTCCGCCTCCCCCTTCATGTGGAACGCCAGATTGATCGTCTCGTCGACGTAGGTCCACGCGGGCTCGGTCTCGGCGGTCCCGGTCCCGTCGCCTCGCGAAAGCACGTACGATCTCGAGGGCGGGAGCATCCCGTGCCCCCTCCAGTAGACGACGGCCCTCGGCTGCGGGATCACGACGCCGTAGACGTCGAACGTCTCCTCCGGCGGCGGCGACCCGCAGAGATCGGTGTCCGCGTCGAACCAGAGCCGGCACGTCGAATCGGCGCCGGCGACGAGGGTCGCCTCGTCCTGATCGCACGAATCGGAAGGCCACTCGAGCGGGAACGGAAGCGAGACGCGCTTCGTGACGGCGTAGATGCCCTCATACTGCTCCCCCGACTCGCGCGCGAGCTCGCGGGGCGTCACGACGACCGGTTCCGGCAGCGAATTGCCGCTGCTCAGGATCTCCATCCTCGCGCCCGGGGCGACCGACGTCTCGACCCTGATCATCGTCCGTCTGCCGGTGCCCGCCAGGACGTCGACCATCCCTGTCACTCGGACACTGTCGCCCTGTGCGACTACCGGCGAGGCCGCCAGCGGCTGGTACACGTTCACTCCGCCGGTGGCGTCCTGGACGTAGATGTCGGTGTTCGCCGCGAGCGCCCCCGTTCCTACGGTGACCACACCCTCCACCGTCACAACCTCGAACCGCAGCACGGGAAAGCCGTCCACGTCGTCCTCGTTGACGTCGGCGATGGGGATCACCTCTCCCATCGCGACCGCCGGGAGCGCCACGATGAGCGCGGCGCCGAGGAACGCGAGTAGCTGCCTCACAATCAGGTTCATGGGTCCTCCCTTTCGGTCTCGCTCGTTCCCGCGGCGCGTCAGTCGAGTCTCACAGCGACCACGGCCGGCGTCACAGCGTAGCTCACCCCGCCATCCTCTTCGGTGACCTGGGGGCGGCAGACATACGTCCCGGCCGAGACGATCCGGCGGAGGTCGTCCCGCCCGTCCCATCCGTTGATCCCCTCACCGTAGAAGCCCTGCCTGTAATACTCGGGCAGGGTCGACTCCCCGTAGTAGGTCTCGTCCGTGAGGATCCTCACTGAGCGGCCCTGCAGGTCGAAGACCTCGATCTTCGTGCGACTCCCGTCGGGGGCCGCGTACTCGATCGGAAGCACCTCGCCGACGTCGGGGTTGAACACGGCGGCCGGCGCGTCGATGGTGGCGTTCGGCCAGTAGGTCGGCGGCGGCGGCTCCGGCGGCACCGCATGCTGGAGGTCGCTCTGGAACCGCGGGACGATCTCGTAGCCGTCGAAGTACGGCGAGTCCTGGTCGTACTGGGTGATGATCCCGGTGACGTCGAGCGTGTCACCGAGGTCGAAGACACTGAAGTCGGTGTACGGGTTGTTGCCCTGGTAGATGTTGATGCGGTCGCCGGACCACGGCTCTTCGATGTCCATGCTCCAGTCGTAGTTCGTCACGACGATGACACCGACCGTTCGCACCAGCCTGCCCTCGTTGTCCTCGGAGTAGCAGTCCCCGACCGTCAGGAGTGCGGGCTCCGGCTCGTCGTACCCGGTCGAGAGCTCAACGAGGTTGCTCGGGTTCACGACTATTTCGGTCACGGCCCCCGCACCGGTAGTAGCGCTGATGTACTCCTCCACCTCACCCGTGATCTGGAAGCTGTCGCCGAGCGCGAACTCGTACGGCAGCGTGGTCCAGTCGACCGGGACGAAGACGTTGAGTCCGCAGTCGTCGCTCTCGAGGTAGATCGACGTGTACTGGGGCACCAGCAGCCCAGGCGGGAAGGTCAGCTTGCCGCGGACCGTCACGATCTCACCCGCCAGCGGCGAGAACCCCATGTGCGGCGAGCGCCAGTACTCGGAACGCCAGGCGCTTCCTCTGTCGTGTCATCGATCCTCCCTTCGGATCCTCTCGGTTCTCATCTCGTCAATGTCGCCGCCTGCGCGAGTCCCGGTCGCGAGCCGCGATCGACCGCGGGGCGGCGAGCAGCTACATCGGAACGATGTTCGCGATCTCGTTGTCGACCGCCTCCGCGGCGCCCTCGAGCGCCTCGCGCGGTGTCTTGTGTTTCCTGAGGGCCGACTCCACACCCATCTCCTCCAGGTGCTTCCGGCCGGCGTACCAGTCGCTCGATCTCGGCTCGTACGAGGCGTACTCCAGCTGAGCCAGGACTTCGCTCAGGCCCTCGACCTCCTCGAAGCGCGCGAGCATCTCCGCCGACTCGCGGGCGCTGGTGCGGACCGGCACGTAGCCGGTCTTGATGGCCCAGCGCGCAGTGACGTCAGGGCTCGTGAACCACCTGATGAACTCCCAGGCGGCGTCCTTCTCCTTCTGTCCGGCGTCCTTGAAGACCACCACGTTCGTTCCCGCGACGAAGCAGCCCTTCTCCTTCCCGTCGGGAAGCGGCGCGACGGCCATGTCGAACGTGTACTTGCCTTTCATGAACGAGAGCGACACGGTCGACCCCTCGATCATGCCGATCTTACCGGCCTGGAAATCGTTCTGGTACTCGTACCCGGAGGTGACCTTGCCGTACTCGGTCAGGAGCCGAACCATGAGCTCGAGCGCCTCTACTCCCTCGGAGCTGTTGAACGCCGCCTTCGTGCCGTCGTCCGTGAGGACCTGCCCGCCGTTCTGAATGAGGAGGTTCTCGAACATCCACGCGCTGATCTGACCCGCGGTGCCCCACTGGTCGATCTCGCCGTCGCCGTCGGTGTCCTTGGTCAGGCGCCTCGCCATCTCCTCGTACTCCCGCCAGTTCACGGGCGCCCTGTCGAGGCCCTCGGCCTCGAACAGGTTCTTGTTCCAGTAGACCGCCCGGACGCTCTTGTTGAACGGGAACGAGTAGATCGTTCCGTCCCACGTGTTGTTCTCGAGCATGCCGGGAACGAAGTCCGCGAGGTCCTCCGCGGTGAGCCCGTCGGGGCCCTCGATGTAGGCCGTGAGGGGCTCGGCGCTCTCGTTCTCGATGAGCGCCTCGGTCCAGGCCTCGTAGGCCTGAGCCAGGACCGGGGGCTGCCCGGCCGCGACGGCAGCCATGATCTTCTGCGAGAGCGCCTGGTAGCGCCCCATGCTGATCGACTCGACCTCGATGTCGGGGTGGGTCTCGTTGAACTCGACGACGAGCTCGTCCAGAGCGTCCCCGAGGGGACCTCCCATCGCGTGCCAGAACGGCACCTTCGTCGGTCCCGACGCTGTCTCCCCCCCGCCTCCGGAGCACCCTGACAGAAGGAATCCAGCCCCCAGGGTCAGCGCGAGTCCGAGCGCGATCGCGCGTTTGAGTGTGAACGCCGTTCTCATCGTGTCTCCCTCCGAATCAGCTCTTCATGCCTGACGTCGCGAGGCTCTGGATGATCTGTTTCTGTGCGAAGAAGTACGCCACGACGAGCGGTGCGATCGAGAACGTCGCGGCGGCCATCATCAGCTCGTGGCTCGTGCCCTGCTCCTGCGAGAACCTCGCGAGTCCCACCTGGAGCGGCCTGACGTCGGGCGTGTCGGTCATCACG
>JALGVN010000184.1 GCA_025774645.1 bacterium | reverse complement strand
TCATCGACATCAGCTACCGGGACAAGGACCCGGAGATGTCCGCGCTCGTGGTCAACACCGCCCTCGACGCGTATCTCGAGATCCGGAAGAACGTCGCGCTGAACGTCGAGGCCGTGGCGTATCTCGACGAGCAGGCCTCACGGCTCCGGGCGGCCAGGGACTCCATCGCGATGCAGATCGCCGAGTTCGGCGGCGACCGCGGCCAGCTCCTCCAGGACATCCTCGCCACCCAGCACATGGGGCTCACGGATCGGTTCCAGAATCAGTTCCTGACCATCCAGGCGAACATCGAGACGAGGAGAGAGCAGCTCCTCCTCGTCGAGGCCTGGCTCGAGTCCGACGCCCGCGTGTCGGAAGTGCCGACGGCCGACATCTACGAGATGTCCACGGTCCGGGAAGCCAAGATGCAGCTCGTCGGGCTCCTTAACGAGCTGGGGGATTCGCGAGCGCGGTATGCGCCCGGGCATCCTGAGATCGAGCGGCTCGGGCGGGAGATCACGGAGCTGGAACAGATCCTCCGGAGGGAGGTCGAGGAAGCGGTCGATCGGCAGCGGATGGAGCTTCGCGGGTGGGAGGCCGAGGAGCGGGCGATTCAGAACACGCTCGATCAGCTTCGCTCCCGCGACCCGGAGATCTCGGAGGAGCAGCTCATCATCCGCATGCTCGAGCACGAGCTCTCGATCCGCGCGGACCTGTACGCGATCGTGATGGACAGACGGGAGCAGTTTCGCATCACGGCCGCCACCGACCCGAACCTCCTGAACGTGGGTATCGTGTCACGTGCGCAGATACCCGCGGGGCCGATGGAGCAGCCGGTTAACATGAAGGTCGTGGTCGGGATCTTCACGATTCTGTTCGGATTCATGTTGATCTTCGGACTTGAGAAGACGGATCACTCACTGGAGCGGCGCGAGGAGGTGCAGCAGCACCTCGGCGTGAAGGTGCTCGCGTCGATCCCGGATCGCCGCTAACACAATCGGGAGTGTCGTTTGTACACGAGCTTCTACAACCTGATTGAGAAACCGTTCGAGCTGGGGACCGATCTCAGGTACCTCTACCTCAGCGCGCACCACCGCGAGGCGCTCGCGCACCTGACGTACGGCGTCGAAGAACGCAAGAGCTTCGTGCAGCTGACCGGCGAGGTCGGCACGGGGAAGACGACGCTCCTCGACGCGCTCGTCGACGGTCTCGACGTGACCACGAAGGTCGCGAGGCTCTCCTACACGACGATCGGGGAGGAGGACCTCCTGAGGGAGCTGGCGCGCGAGCTCGGGGTGGAGCCTCTGACCGGTCCGAAGATCGAGATCAGACGCCGCATCGCGAGCTTCCTCGACGAACGGACCAGGGCCGGCAGGAATGCGGTCTTCGTCATCGACGAGGCGCAAAACTTGAGCCTCGCCGTCCTCGAGGAGGTGAGGCTCCTCTCGAACCTCCGGACCATGGGCGCCAACAGCATCCAGATCGTCCTCGCGGGGCAGCCCGAGCTCAGGGAGAAGCTCGAGCTCAAGGAACTCCGCCAGCTCCGCCAGAGGATCGGCATACGATACCACCTCGTTCCGCTCTCACGGGCGGAGACCGGTGAGTACGTCGCCCACCGACTTGCGGTCGCGGGCTCCTCCGAGACGGGGATCTTCGACTCGGGAGCGCTCGATCTGCTGTACGAGTACTCCAAGGGCGTGCCGAGGGTCGTCAACATCGCGTGCGACAGGGCGCTCCTCGCCGGCTACGCAGAGAACAAGCGGCGCATTGGCCGAAGGCTCATGCATGAGACGATCGACGCCATGGAGGGACTCGTCCCGACGGAGGAAGAGGAGTCCGTCGTCGCGGCCGCAGCCGCGGTCGCGTCTGGCGCCGGAGCCGCTGGTTCGGTGGGGGCAGTCCCGGCGCCGGCCGTGCCGACCGACACCGACCGGGTCCCGAGTGTGCTTCCCGAGACGCCTCCGGCGTCTGCGGTGTACGAAGCCGTGGCGTCCGGCAGCGACGACGAGGACAACGGGTGTGGTGTCGATGACGAGGCGCCTTCGGGCGCGGACCCCGCGGAACCGGCGGGGAGGTTCGTCGACAGCGACGACAGGACGGGCAGCGATGTCGTCGGATGGTCGACGAGAGCCCCTCGGCGGCGGGGACGTACCGCCTTCGTGGCGGCGGCCGTCGTCATCGTAGCCGCCGGCGTCTTCACGCTCAGGATCCTCAAGCCCTCTCTCTTCGGATGGCCGGAGTCCTCGAGTACAGACTCGGTGCCCTCGCTCACGGAGAGCGAGATGCACGCGGCGAGCGGCGAGTCGAGCCTGCTCGATGTGATGGTGGAGCCCGGTCTCTCCGCTGCTGAGGCCGATCCGGACGACGGTCCGGTTCCGGTGACGCAGATCACGCCGGCCGCCGCGGTCGCTGCGGAAGTGGAGGGCGAAGGCCCGGGCGCCGGCGGTGAGGCGCTTGCGGGGGCCGGGAGCGTCGTCGCCGAACCCCCGGCGGATGAGCCGAACGGCGGTGAGCTGCCGCTCGGATTGGGCGGCGGGACGATCATCGGTCCCGTCGGGCCGTACGCGGTAGTCGTGAGTTCCGTGACCACGGAGGACGGCGGTTGGGTGGAGGCCGCGGAACTCCTCGAAGCGGGATTCGCGGTCGACGTCGTCCGAGTCGATCTGGGAGACAAGGGAGTGTGGTTCCGGGTGATGCTCGACGGCGGTTTTCCTTCGCTCGACGACGCAAGGGTGATGACGGCAGTCCTAGACGACGCCGGGTTCGACGGCTCCTGGGTCACGAAGAACTGAGTCGGCTGAGAGAGGTGGCGCGAGAACGATGAGCAAGATCTCGAAGGCGATGGACAGGGCCAGTCAGGAGCGCGCGAGGCGCGCCGGGCCGGGTGTGGACCGAGGCGAAGAGCGGCGCTCGATGCCGCGGCCGGCGGCGAGCCGCATCATCTTCCAGGACGTCGAGGAGTATCAGACGCTCGCCTCCGAGATCTTCCTCGCGCTTCCCCAGAGCGACTCCCGCAGCGTGATGTTCGCGTCCTCGATCTCGGGGGAGGGAACCAGTCTCGTCGCCCGCGAGTTCGCGGCGTCGCTCGCCGCGCAGGGCGAGGTCGAGACGCTCCTGGTCGACGCGAACCTCAGGCGCCCGTCGGTCCACGACGTCTTCCGGACCGCGCGGGATCCGGGGCTGTCCGATCACGTGCTCGCCGACGTCCCGATCTCCGACTGCCTGAAGGAGTCCGGCGTCCCTCGCCTGACGCTCCTGACGGCGGGGAGGCCCGTCGTGTCCCCTCCGCGCGTTCTCGCACACTCGCGGATGGAGGGGCTCCTCTCCGAGCTGCGCAGGCGGTTCGGGTGCGTCGTCCTCGACGTCCCGCCGCTCCTGCCGTTCTCTGACGGCGCCCAGCTCTCGCGGAGGGTCGACGGAGTCGTGATCGTGATCCGCTCAGGCCGCACAAAGCGCGAACTGATTCAGCACGGCCTCGCTCTCCTCGATGACGCGGGAGCGAGGGTCCTCGGGTCCGTGCTGAACCGTCGGCGGTTCTACATCCCGAGGTTCGTCTACGACCGGATCTAGCGTCGGGAGGTCAACCCGGCGCCCCGCCCGGGCGGCACTCGCAGACTTCCGGCCTGAAGACGCACCAGTGAAGCGAGCGCGGGGCGCCGTGTCCGGAGCGACGGTATGAACGGGATCGCACAGACACTCTACGACCTGTACGAGAAGGCGGAGGACCGGCTGGGGAAGCTGTGGCCGGTCTGGGTCCTCGCGATCCTCCTCTACGCCGGCTCGTCGTGGGTCCTCCTCACGAGGGTGAGGTTGCCGTCGCCGCTTCATCTGCTTGTCTACACGATGGCGGTCGCGATCATCACGCTCACGGTCGTCAAGATCGAGTGGGCACTGCTCGGTCTCGCGGCGATGATCGCGTTCACGAGGCCGGGCCTGAGCTTCGGTCCGCTCAACACGTTCCACGTCAGTGGCTTCAACTTCGCCGTCCTCGCCGTATGGATCGTCTATCTCCTCCGGTACACGGTCGACCGGGAAATGGCGTCGAAGGGCCCGCTTGCGCGGCGAACTCCGCTCGATGCGAACATCGGGATCTTCCTGATGTTCGTGACGGTCTCGACGATCATCGCACTGAACACCAACGTGGATCCCTATCGGGCGGGCGATGTGCCCACCGACGCCCATCCGCAGTTTCGGGTGCTCCTCTACTACAAGGAGCAGCTGTTCTACTTCGCCTGGTTCTACTTCGTGGTGACGCTTCTCCGGACTCCGAAGGACCTCCGGCGCTTCGCGGTCGTCTTTGCGGCGTCGGGACTCCTCGTGGCTGCGGTCGGCATCTACGCGAGATTCAGCGGGACCGTCGAGGCCGTCATCGCGACGGAGGAGCAGTTGGAGGCGGGCGTCGGCGGGGGCGGGCGCTTCGCCGGAGCGGGCTTCCTCGGCCTCGGCCACCCGAACTTCTTTGGGGCGTTCCTCCTCATGTCGATGCCGATCTGGTTCTTCGCGATCGACCATCTGAGAGGATTCGCGCGACGTATCGGTGCGAACATCGCCGTCCTCCTGGGTTTCCTGGGTCTCCTCTTCACATATTCCCGGAGCTCGTGGGTCTCGACTCTGACCGGCTTCACGATCCTCGGCCTGGTCGATCGGAGAGCCCTTCTCAGGATCGTGTTCTTCTCGGTCCTCTTCCTCGTCGTCGCACAGGGCATGTCGCTCATCTACGCGGGCATGAGCCTGGGTGAGATGATCTCCATCCGGTTCGAACAGCTCAACCGAAGCGGCTTCTCCGAACGGCCGGAGATCTTCAAGAGCGCGATGGAGCTCATCAAGCGGTATCCGATCACTGGCGTCGGACCGGGCGCGTTTCCGTGGCACGCGGACACGTCGTGGCGCTCGCACGGGTTCCTCGCCCAGGCGCACAACGTCTTCCTGACGTTCGGGGCGGAGATGGGGATTCCGGCGACGCTCATCTGGACCATCCTGCTGCTGCGTGTCTTCGCGATGTCGATTTCGAACCTCCGGGCCGTCAGGCGCGTGCCCGGCTACGGATTCCTCGTACAGGGGATGTTCGTGGGGATGCTCGCGATCAGCGCTCAGATGTTCTTCGTGCACATTTTCAACGACCGGAACGTAGGTTACGCGTTCTACGCGC
>JALGVN010000024.1 GCA_025774645.1 bacterium | reverse complement strand
CACGAGCGCGACCCTGAGCCCCAGCTGCGCGCCCCTGATCGCCGCGACGTAGCCTCCCGGCCCGCCGCCGAGCACCGTCAGATCAAATCGGTCTGCCACGGTTCACCCCCTGCGGAACACCGGAGACCGGACCTCCTTCTGCCCGGCCATCCTCTCGGAACGGTATACGGTTCGACCAGCGTAGCCGTGCGTGGCGCGCGAAGCAAGCGCCGCGTTGACCCGTCCGACGAGATGTGATAGACGGAAGACTGACCGTTCTGACGAGGTGTGTGACGAGGAGTATCCGGATGCCGATCGTCGTGCAGAAGTACGGAGGATCCTCCGTCGAGAGCCGTGAGCAGCTCATCGCGGTCGCGGAGCGGGTCGCATCTCTCAGAAGCGAGGGCTACGACGTGGTGGTCGTCGTCTCCGCGCGCGGCAGCACGACGGACTCGCTCGTCTCCGAGGCGAAGCTCCTCGCCACCGACCCCGCCCAGCGCGAGCTCGACATGCTCATGACCGCGGGAGAGCGCGTCTCCATGTCGCTCCTCGCGATCGCCCTGAACTCGATAGGGTGCCCGGCAATATCCTTCACGGGTTCCCAGGTCGGCATCATCACCGACACGAAGCACACCGACGCGAGGATCCTCGAGGTCCGCCCGTACAGGGTCGTCGAGGAGCTCGAGGCGGGACACGTCGTGGTCGTAGGTGGGTTCCAGGGTGTGAGCACGGCGAAGGACGTCACGACGCTCGGCCGCGGCGGGTCCGACACCACGGCCGTCGCGCTCGCCGCCGCCCTCGGCGCGGAGCGTTGCGAGATCCTGAGCGACGTCGACGGCGTGTACACCGCCGATCCGAACAGGGTCGCAGGCGCCGTGAGAATCGACGAGATCTCCTACGAGGACATGGCGAGCCTCGCGCGGTACGGGGCGACCGTCCTCAAGGAGGATGCCGTCAGGTTCGCGGAGCGCGAGGGCATCGCGGTGCTGGTGGGACCGAGCGACGGCGGCGGACCCGGAACGATCGTCCTCGAGAGCCCCGACGCCGCGCCGGCTCCGGTCACCGGCCTCACGCTCCTCCCGGGAGCCGACCTCATCGAGTGGCCGGGGTCCCTCGAGGACGTGTGCGATCAGATCGAGGAGCTCGACCGTTCCGTGAGCTTCGTCGCGTCGACGGGAGAGCGAACGGTTGCGGCCGTCGACCGCCGCGGGCGGCCGTCTTCGTCGAATCCGCCTTCGGGCGACGCGGAGGTGCGGCCGGTCGACCTCATCGCCATCGTCGGACCGGACGGCGGGACCGGACGCGTGGCCGGCAAGCTCGTCCGCGTCGCATGCGGCCTTGGAACGACGATCGCCGCCATCTCGTCTGCCGGTCGGGCGACGGTGGCGGCGGTGAGACCGGAGGAGTCGGAACGGATCCTCCGGGCGCTTCACGCGGCTTTCTTTCCCGCGACTACCTCCTCCCCACGCAGGTAGAGCGCCACGACCTCGATGCCCTCGATGGCCGAGGGATCGACCTCGAACGGGTCGTCCGCGAGGACCGTGAAGCTCGCTTCCTTCCCCACCTCGAGCGTGCCCCGCCGCGCCTCGTCGAACGAGAGACGGGCCGCGTTCCTCGTGAAGAGCGAGACGGCGTCGAAGACGTCGAGCCGCTCGCTCGGGTTCGGGCGGTTCACGGCCGAATGAACCCCGAGGAGCGAGTCCATCCGCGTCACGTACGAGTCCGACCCTCCGGCAACCAGGAGGCCCGAGTCGAGCAGCGTCCGGAACGGGTTGCTTCGGGCGGCTCGCGCCGGGCCGAGCCGCTTCTCGTACATCCCTCCCGGTCCTCCCCAGAGGAACTCGAACGTTGGCTGGACCGACGCCGCGACGCCCAGACGGAGCGCCGCAACGACGTGCGCGGGAGTCGGGAGCTCGAAGTGCTCGATGCGGAAGCGCGAGTCCCGTGCGTCCGTCCCGCACGCCTCCTCGATCGCGTCGAGCGCCTGCGAGATCGCCCTGCCTCCGAGGGCGTGGACCGCCACCTGGAGGCCACGGGCGTGAGCCTCCCGGTAGAACCCGGTCAGGAAGTCGTCCGTGTAGTACAGGCACCCGCTCCCCTCGGAGTCGGCGTAGGGCTCCGTCAGAGCCGCCGTGCCGGAGCTGAACGATCCGTCGAGGAGGAGACAGCCGCCAATTCTGGGAAGTCCGAGCGCCAGCACGCGGTCGATGTCCTCGTACTGCGGCCAGATGACGACGTCGATCGGAAGCGACTCCTCCGCTTCGATGAGGAGCTCGACGTCCCGGTTGCCGGGGTCTTCGGTCCCCGCGAGCGCGTTGACGATCCCGATCCCGCGCTCCGCGGCGAGGCGCGCCGCCCTGTGGAAACAATCGACGCGTTCCTCCGCGGAGAGCGCCCGCTTCGCCGCCCGCGCCGCGGCCGTGTAGGCGTCCTCCCGAAGGACGCCCGTCGGACGCCCCGATTCGTCGAGCTCGACGCCCGGCGTCGCCGGATCGACCTCGAGGAGCGACGCTGCCGCCGTGCTCACAACGCTGCTGTGGCCGTCACGCCGCTTCACGAGCATCGGGACACCGCCCCCGACGTCGTCGAGCTCGGCCGCCGTCGGATAGCGCCCGTGCTCGAGAAGGTCCGGGTCGAACGTGTGAGCCCGGAGAAGCCGGCCGTCGAAAGAACGCGCCGCGTCCCGCAGGATGTCGAAGACGTCGCTCAGGGTCGACGCCGCGGAGAGGTCGACGTCGACCTGCATGAGTCCCGTCTCGAGGAAGTGCACGTGGCAATCGTGGAGTGCAGGAAGGACCGTGCGCCCGGTGAGATCGACCGTCCCGGCGGCGGACCGGAGGTCCTCGGGAACCGGGCCGCGCCCGAGGTCGGTGATGCGGCCGGCACGGAAGGCCATCCAGTCGAAGACGGCTCCCGGCCTCTCAAGCGAGTGGATTCGCGCAGTCAGAATGGTGTGGCCGGAATGCTCCAAGGTCGCCTCAGATCCGCGTCGCCTCCACGAGCTTGTACTCGCCGAAACCCTCGCGGTCCACGAAGACGTACTTGGTGTGGTGTTCGTAGTAGAACCAGATCTCCCAGGCATTCAGCATCTTGCCGATCGGCTGCGAATCGACGTCGTCGGGCGAACCGTACTCGATGTAGATCCGTCCCATGTCGGTCTGCCAGCCCTCGATGATCGTCCGGAAGTGCGTGTTGACGTAGGCGAGACGCCTCATGAACTCGTCGCGGAACTCGTTCTCCGACGTGCCGGGCGACGGGTCGCGACCCAGCCAGAACTCCTCCCAGGCGGCCTCGCGACCCTCGGGCTCTGCGTCCAGCAGGACGTCGTACTCATCCCGGGAAGCCACGATGCTCACCTGGGCGAGCATCTTCTCGAAGTTCTCCCCCCAGCTCCTCGGAGAGGTGATCACGCTGAACCTGGCCTTGCCGCTCGCGTCGTCGCCGTCGCCGAGCGGGCGGAGCCGTACCTGGTACATGTAGTACCCGACCTCCAGGTCGAGCACGTTGAACTCGAACGTGTGCTCCGTCGACAGGTCCTTCTGGACGACGGTGTCGCGACTGCTCTTCTCCCGGTCGCCGGTCTGCCACAGCACGGTGTGCTCGATCACGTACTCGGTGCCGGGGGAGCCGTAGACGGGGAACCTGGCGCGGGCGTGGGGGAAGTCCTCGCCGAACACGCGCTCGGGGTTCGACACGTAGCCGACGGAGTCGCCCTCGGAGACGGCGCGCCCCCGATCGAAAACGACGGTCCCGACGGTCAGCGATCCCGCCGAGAGAGCCGGAACCTCGACCACGTCCTCGTAAAGCCCGAAGGCCCTGGTGTTGGTGCTCTCGAGCCGGACCCGCAGCACGAATCGGCCGGGCGGAGCTTCGAGCACGAGCGTCTCTTCGGTCGCCACCTTCCGGGAGCTCGTCTCCTCGTACGTCTCCACCTCCACCTCGCGACGCCAGCTGTCGCCGGCGATCTGACGGCCGCCATCATAGAGGATGACCGTCAGCTCGAAGGCGGCCACGAACCCGCTGCCTTCCCGCAGGAACACGAGGTCCTCGTACGTGACCGAGTACGTCACCTCGATCCTGCCGCCCTCTTCGCCTCCGGGGATGGCGCGTACCTCGACCGGGAACCGGATGCCGCCCGTGCGCTGCCGCGTCTCGTATCCGCCGCCCTGCTGTCCCTCGGCGGAACCGACGGGAAAAAGGAGCGCCGCGACCAGAGCGACGGCCAGTGTGATTCGCGTCTTCGTCATTCGTACCTCAACGCAACGATCGGATCGAGCTTGGCAGCCTTCGAGGCCGGGTAGAGACCGAAGAAGATCCCGACGCCGGTCGAGACCCCGAGGGCCAGCACGACCGACCACAACTCGACCACGGCGGGGATCGGCGTGACCGAGGACACGAACTTGGCAAGTCCGTACGCGGCGGCGAGTCCCAGCAGCCCGCCGATTCCGGAGAGCACCGCGGCCTCGACGAGGAACTGGACCGCCACGTCCCGCGCCCGCGCGCCGACCGCCTTCCGAATCCCGATCTCGCGCGTCCGCTCGGTGACCGAGACCAGCATGATGTTCATGATCCCGACGCCGCCCACGACCAGCGCGATGGCGGATATGCCTATCATGACGACCCACGTCACTCGGGTCAAGTTCTCGTACATCTCGACGAGCTGCGACTGCGTGATGATCTCGAAGTTGTTCTCGTCGCCGGACCTGAGACCGCGGCGCAGCCTCAGAATCCGCGTGACCTCCTCCATCGCCTGGTCCATCGCCTCGGCGCTCCCGGCCTTGACCGAGAGACGGCTCGTCAGCCTGCCGCCGTAGAGTTTCGTCAGCGTCTTGTAGGGAATGATGACGAAGTCGTCGAGCGCCTGCCCGAACATCTCGCCCATCGGTTCGAGGACGCCGACGACGCGGAACCTCCTGCCGCCGATCGTGATGTTCTTCCCGATGGGATCGGCGCCGGGGAAGAGATGTTCCTTGACCGGGTTCCCGAGCACGGCGACCTGACGCTTGCGGTCGGACTCGGGCCAGGCGAAGAAACGGCCATCCGCGACGTCGCCGTCCGAGACGTACTGGTACTCGGGCGTCACCCCCATGATGATGATGTCCCGCGTCGACTCGTTCCCGCGCTTCGCCTTCTTGAACACGAAGGTCTGTGGCGAGACGGCCGCCACGGACGGGCACGCCTTCTCGATCGCCTCGGCGTCCGAGTACGTGAAGTCCGGCCGCCGCCGGTACTCGAGGTACTGCTCGTAGTTCACGTTCCCCGCCGGCATCTTCGTCACGACGAACGAGTTCGTCCCGAGCGACTTGAACAGATCGAGGACGCTCGCGTTCACGCCGGAGATGAGCGCGACCATGGCGACGACGTTCATGACGCCGATCAGAATCCCGAGCGACGTCAGGAACGCCCGCACCTTGTTCGCACGGATGGCGCGGAACGCGGCGAGGACGCTCTCGAGGAGACGATTTGCGGGGACGCCCCTGGTCCGGACGGACACCGCGGCAGAGCGGCCCGATCCGGAAGCGCCTGTGTCCGCCGAGAAGGTCATTCGTACCTCAGGGCTTCGATTGGGTTGAGCCTGCCGGCCCGCGTCGCGGGATAGACGCCGAACGCGAGCCCCGTGATGACCGCGAAGGCCGCCGCCAGCGCGACCGCCGCCGGAGTGACGGCCGCGGGGAGCGGTGTGACCTGCTTCACGAAGAGGGCGACCGCAGATCCGCCGAGGATGCCGAGCGCCCCGCCGAGGGCCGTCAGGATGACGGACTCCGTGAGGAACTGGAGGGTCACGTCGCGCCGCTTCGCCCCGATCGCCTTCCTGACGCCGATCTCTCGAGTCCTTTCGGCGACGGAGACGAGCATCACGTTCATGACTCCGATCCCGCCGACGAGGAGCGCGAGACCCACGATCCCCGTCATCGCGAAGTACAGCACGCCGGTCAGCTGCTGGTAGCCGGCCACGAGGTCGCTCTGTGTGTTGACGGCGAAGTCGTCGGGTTTGTCTCTCGGCACCTGCCTGCGGATCCGCATGAGCTGTCGGATGTCCTCCATGGCCCGCCGCATCGAGACGCCCTCCGCCGGCGAGCAGTCGATCACGACCGAGCGCCGGCGACCGAAGGCCTTCTCGAACGAGGAGATGGGGATGATGACCAGATCGTCGAGGCTCTCTCCGACGATGTCTCCCTTCGACTTGAGCACGCCCACGACGGTGAACTGCCTCCCGCCGACCAGCAGGTCCTTGCCGATCGGATCGCGAAGGTCGAACAGCTCCTCCGCGACGTCCGCTCCGAGAACGACCGAGTTCCTGCGCCGGTCGACGTCGAGATCGGTGATGAACCGTCCTTCCTCGACGAGGTAGTTGTCGATCGTCTCGTACTCAGGCGTGCTCCCCGAGACGAGGGTGAAGCGCACGGTCTCGCTCCCGTAGGAGATGTTGCGCCTCGTGTGGATGTTGGGGGCCATGAGGCCGACGCTCGGGAGCATCCCGACGGCCGCGGCGTCAGCCCGCGTGATGTCCTTGCGCCGCGAGTAGTCCTCCTCGTCGCCGATCTGGACCCACGGGTACTTGCTGACGGAGATGATGTCGGTGCCGACGGCCTGGAACTGCATGGTGATCGAGCGGTTCAGCCCCGCGATGAGGGACATCACGGCGACGAGCGCACCCGCGCCGATCACGATGCCGAGCATCGTCAGCGCGGATCTCATCTTGTGCGACCGGAGTGTCCTGAGCGCGCTCAGGAGCGTCTCGCGGAAATCCATGCAGGCGCCTCGTGAGATGGGACCGGGCTCACTTCGTCGTGTCGCTCGCAACCTCGCCGTCGAGGAGCTTGACGATCCTCCTCGCGTGCTCAGCGATGTACTGCTCGTGGGTGACGAGGATGATGGTGTTGCCGTCGTTGTTCAGCTTGCGGAAGATCTGCATGATCTCCTCGCCCGTCGTCGAGTCGAGGTTCCCGGTCGGCTCGTCGGCGAGGATGATCGACGGCTCGTTGATGAGCGCCCTCGCGATCGCGACCCGCTGCCGCTGGCCGCCCGAGAGCTCGTTCGGCCGATGGTGCGCCCTGTCCCGGAGCCCGACCGCGTCGATCGTCCTCCAGACCCTGTCGACCCTGGCGCCCCGCTCGCCGCGTCCGTAGATGAGCGGAAGCTCCACGTTCTGGAACGCCGTCATCCGAGGCAGCAGGTTGAACGTCTGGAAGACGAAGCCGATCTCGGCGCTCCGGATCCCGGCGAGGTCGTCGTCGTCGAGCGTCGCGATCTCGCGTCCCTTCAGCTTGTACGATCCGCCGGTCGGGACGTCGAGGCAGCCGATGATGTTCATGAGCGTCGACTTCCCGGAGCCCGACGGGCCCATGATCGCGATGTACTCGCCGTCCTCGATGCCGAGGGTGATGCTCTTGACCGCCGGGACCTTCTGGGTCCCGACCTCGTAGGTTTTCGATATGCCATCGAGCTCGATCAGCAACGGCTACTCCTCGTCGTCGCCGGACGACTCTTCATCGATCTTGAGTGCCTGTCCGCTCTTGAGCGTGCGAAGGACCTTGTAGGGCCCCGAGACCACCTTCTGACCCTCCTCCAGGTCGCCGTCGATCTCGATCGAGAGCTCGTCCGCGATCCCGGCAACCACCGGCACCCAGACGGCTTCGTCCTCTTCGCCGACGACGAAGACGCCTTCGATCTCCTTCTCGTCCTCGCGTTCGCTCCGCTTCCGCTTGGGCTCCTTCTCGCCCTCACCACCCTTGTCCCCCGACTCCTCCGCCTCCCTCTCCCGCTCGGCTTCCTCGAGCTCGGTCGGCGTGCGCGAGGCCACGGACTGGATGGGGACGTTCAGGACACCCTCGTGGGTCGCTGTGATGATCTCGACCGTCGCGGTCATCCCGGGCCTGAGCGCAAGGTGGGCGTTGTCGACAAGCACGGTCACGAGGAAGTTCGTCACCTCCTCCTGCGTGCCTGCCATGCTGGTGATCCCGGAGTTCCCGACCTCGGTCACGCGTCCCGGGAGGAGCGTGTCGACGAGCGCCTCGACGTCGATCTCCGCGCGCTGTCCGATCTCGACGTCGACGATGTCGGTCTCGTCGATCTCGACCTCGACCTCCATGTGCGCGAGATCCGAGAGCGTCATGAGAACGGTACCCGGCTGGTTCATCGTGCCCGTGACGACGTTCTCGCCCACCTCGACGTTGAGGCGGGTGACGACGCCGTCGATAGGCGAGTAGAAA
This sequence comes from bacterium, assembly GCA_025774645.1. GTDB lineage: Bacteria > Joyebacterota > Joyebacteria > Joyebacterales > Joyebacteraceae > JALGVN01. The sequence goes on along the minus strand of JALGVN010000024.1, from coordinate 12,276 downwards.
ACCGTCTTGGAGAGCTGGTCCTCGGCGGCGCGCAGGGCGGCCCGCGACTCCTGGTGCGCCTTGCTGTACATGATCGCCCTCGCCGTGAAGTCGTCGCACTCCTTCTCGGATATGAGGTCCCGCTCGAACTGGGACTCCGCGTCCTTGAGATCACGCTCGACCGTGGTCAGCTCCGCGTTCGCGCGCTCGACGCGCGCCCTCGCCTGCTCGACCTGCGAGCTGTGCCAGATGTCGTCGAGCCGCATGAGGAACTGACCCCGTTCGATCACGTCGCCTTCGTCGACGGCGAGTTCCTCGATCCGCGCCATCACGCTCGAGCTCACCTGCACCGTCGTCTCGGCCCGGACCCTGCCGGGTCCCGAGACCTTCGCAACGAGGGTCCCCAGCTCCACCTCGTCCACCGTGACCTCGACCTTCTCCTTCCGGTCGATGCCCTGGTTCGCGATGATCGCCACGACGACGACCGCCACGACGGCGATGGGGATGATGAGCTTCCTCCGGTTCATGGCCATGGCATGCCCCCTGTGGATTACACCGCTAGAGCCCGAGGACCCTCTTCATGTCGGCCTTCGCGATCTCGTGGTCGTACAGGGCGCGGACGAGCTCGGCCCTCGCGGTCGAGAACCCGACGCGTGCGTCGATGACGTCGAGCATGCTCGCCGCCCTCAGGCGGAAGCGCTCCTCGGAGATCCTCATGTCTTCCTCGGCCGACGCTGAGGCCTCCTCCGCCACCTCGACGCTCTCGCGTTTCTCGAGCACGGTGAGCCGCGCCGTCTCGATCTCGTATGCGGCCTGGAGCCTCGCGTCGCGGTACGCGAGCTCGAGACTCCTGAGCGCGGCCTTGCTCCTGTCGCTGTTGGCCTTCGTGGAGAGACCGCTGAAGAACGGGAAGTTGAGCGAGACGCTCGCCGAGCGCGTGTAGTCGTTCCGTAATTGGTCGAAGAAATCGCCGATCGACTCGGGATCCCTCGAGTACGAAAGCGAGAGGTTCAACGCAGGCCACCATCCCGCCTGAGAGGCCAGGAGGCTGCGCTTGGCCGCGGTGACCGTCTCTTCCCACGCCATCATGTCGGGACGCCGGGCGATCGCCTCCTCGAGGTCGAACTCCATCACCTCTTCCTCGCGCTGGTCCTCGGGCGGGTCGACCACTTCGATCTCCGCCATCGGGTCGAGGGCCAGGTAGAGCCGGAGACTCGCGCGCGACATGCCGACGCCCTTCTGCGCCGTGATGAGCGTGAGCTCGGCCGCCTGCACCTGGACCCGCGCCTTCAGGAGATCCGATCGGGACGCCGAGCCCAGCTCGAAGAGGCTCTCGGTCTTCCGGAGCTGCTCGTTCGCGAACTCGAGGTTCTCCTCGGCGACGATCTGCAGCTTCTCGGCCTTGAGAAGCGTGTAGTACTGCTGCTTCGCGCCGAAGACGACGTCGCGGTACGTCCACTCGAACGAGTGCTCGGCGGCGTCCCGCGTGTGGTAGGCCCCGGCGATCCGGGCGAACGTCGGGCCGTCGAAGATCGTCTGCGACAGCCGTATCTGCCCGCTCGTGAAGTCGGTGTCCGCCTCGACACCCTCGATCACGTTCAGGTACTTCGTGTGCGTCGCGTTTGCGGACAGGTGCGGAAGGGCGCCCGACCAGCTCGACATGAGCCCGGCCCCAGACGAGGCGATGTCCTCCCTCGCCTGTCCGAGCGACCCGTTCTGCGTGATGGCGATCTCGACGGACTCGTTGAGGGTGTAGACGCGCGCCGACGCCGTGAGCGACATCGCGACGACGACGATCAACGCGAGTGCCGCAGACGCCCGGCGGGCGCGAACCCCGTTGCGTGTGTTACATCCCACCGAATGACCCTCCTTGGGGCATGAAAGTCAGAAGCGCCGTGGCAATCGCCCAGACCACCAGCGTCGGCACGAGGGCCTTGCCACGACTGATCTTGTACATCGCAGCGATTCCGAACAGCATGACCACCGTTCCCCAGACGGTGAAGATGTCGAAGCCCGCGTTCAGGAACTTGTACAGGATGTCGCCGCGCTCAGCGGTCTTGAACAGCACGGACGGCGACAGCTCGAGCTCCACGTTGTGCGTGATCGCCACCAGGACCAGCCTCACGAGGAACCCAAGCGCTCCCACGATCATGCTCCAGCACACCGCGGCACGACCGTGACGGAACACGCCCTTGCCACCAAGAGCTCTGGAGACACCGTGGACGATGATCCCGGCCAGGAGTGCCCACACGAAGAAGAAGATCCCAACGAAGATCAGCTGAGCGGGAATGGCGAAGACGCGCGCCTGCTCTGCCGAAATGGGCGACTGCCCCTGTGATTCCATCCCGACGCGCATCGCTTCAAGACCCTCGGGAGTGAACATCACATAGGTCGTCATGATCATGAGCGTAAGCAGGGTGAACAGGACTGCAGCCCACCACTTGGTCTTGTCCCTGGTCTTTCCAGCCTCCGTCGGGTGGGGCACGGAGACGAACTGCGCGATGGACTCGAACGTCGCGGTCGGCTCCGTGAAGATCCCGACGACCCAGCTCCAGAACCCACCCTTGGACTCGCCGGTCGCGCTCGGCGTGTCTTCACCGGGGGTCTCGACCTCTCTGTACTCGGCCATGGTCTTCCCTCCTGCCTCAGGTTCGGCGCTCCCTCATCTGGTACACGCCGGCGCCTTCCGTATTCGACGCGCTCCGGAGTCTGTCGGCCCCTAGAGCAAAGGGCAGCGACAAGGCCCGCGCTGCCCTCTTCTAGGACACTCTCTATCGCGCTTGTGTTTAGCTGATTCGGCGTTTCCGGGCTGTTCCGGCGCGAGGCCGGTCCGGAGGCCTCCCGGGCTCCCGAGAGACGCCGCTAGCCTCTCAGCTCGAACCGCACGGGGACGAAGTACACGATCGAAACCGGGACCCCGCCCTGCACCGCCGGCTCGTACCTCCATTGAAGCACCGCCTCGATCGCTGCCTCGTCCAGTCCCGGCACCGACTGGACCGTTCGCGCCTCGACGACCTCGCCCGATTCGTCGATGACGATCCGAAGCATCACGAGGCCCTCGAGCTCCGACAGCCTGGCGATCTCCGGGTAGACCGGGAGCACCTGTCGGATGAGCTTCGGCGGCACTTCCCAGGTCGTGCGGGGCGCGAACGCCTGTCGCGCTCGCGCCGGCGGCGGCCGGAGCAGGTCCTCCAGGGTCGGGACGCTCGTCGAGATCGTTGCGTCCTCACCGGCGTCATCGGTCGGCTCGACGGCCTTCGGCAGCGGCCGCGGCGGGAGCTCCTCCGGCGGAGCCGGAATCTCCCACTCGTTCACCGACACGACCTCGAAGGCACTCTCGCGCTCGAGCCGATACGGCCGGACCCGGATCTCGGGTACTGCGAGAAAGGCGACCACGTGAAGCACGAGCGCTCCAAGAACGGCCGCCCTCAGGATCCTCGGATATTCTTCCCTGAGCCTCTGCTCAGCGGTCATCTGACCGGCTCCAGGGGGACACATCTCTGCCACCTCCCCCGAGCCGCACGCGGAAGCCGCTGCTGGAGACGTTCTCGTCGCCGCCCATTCGGACGGCGCAAGGCTCCTAGCCCGTCAGCGTGAAGCGCACCGGAACGAAGATCCGGACCGGCACGGCAACATCGCGCTGTTTCGCCGGCTTGAACTTCCACTGCATGACGGCCTCGACGGCAGCATGGTCGAGCCCGGGCACCGACTGAACCACCTGGGCTTCGACCACGTTCCCAAACTCGTCGACGCCGATTCGCAGTCCCACCGTCCCCTCGAGCTCGGACTGGACGGCCAACTCCGGATAGACCGGCTCGACCATCTTCACGAGCTGCGGAGGTTCATCGTACGCGTCGAAGAACCTCGGTCGTGTGGGAGCCGGCGGAAGCTCGGGTGGAGCGTCGACCTCGAAGGTGGTCTCCGCGATCGTCTCGTCCTCGCTCGCATCCGCGGACGGCTCGATTTCAGTCACGACCTGCTGTTTCACTTCCTCCTTCGGGGGGGGCGGGATCTCGAACTGGTCGGGAATGTCGATCGCTTCCGCGACCCGTCGCTCTCGCAGTCGATACGGTTCCGGGGCCCACTGCGGCATGAACAGGAATGCGAGGATGTGAACGACGATGGCTGCCACCGCAGCCATCCGAAGGATCTTCGGATAGTCGTTCTTCAGCCTCTGCTCCGCCGTCATGTGCGCGGCCAGGTATGGACTCATTCGTAGCCTCTTGCTTCCTAGCAGAAGTCCCACCACTGCCTTGTGGGACCTTCTAGCCCTCTTGGGGCATCGTCGTGAACGCGATCCTCAGGGCGTTGGCCAACTTCAGCCGCTCCATCGACTCGTCGACGATCCGGTACGGCGCGTGCTCGTCAGTGTTGAACGCGATGATGAGCGCGGGATTCTCTCGCATCTTCACCGTGACCAGCGGCTCGATGTCGACCACGTTGACCAAGAGGTCGTCGATCGAGATGAGGCCGTTCCTGTCGATCCATATGTGAGCGATCCTCTCACGGGGAATCTTCTCGCCGGCGACGGACCGCGGCAGCGTGATCGGCAGCCCCTGCTCAAGCTTGAAGATCGTCGTCACCATGAAGAAGACGATGAGCAGGAACGCGATGTCAGCCATTGAAGAGGTCGGAATCCTCGCTCCCGTGCCTTCTTTTCTTCTCAGCTCCAATTGACTTCCTCCGGCCCACCTACTCGACCGAGAGCATCTTGAGCGAGATTCGCCTGGCCCGCTTGATGTTCGCGGCATCGAGCTCGTTGTAGGCGAGCATCACCTCATCGAGTGCCTCGACCATGCCCCCGTACGGCGCGTCGGGGTGCGTCTCGAGCGACAGGATGAGCTTGTCGTTGTCCGTCAGTCTCTGTTTCACGATCCCTCTGAGCTGGGAGAGCTGTGTCGGCGCAGTCTCAGCGTCGATGTAGTAGAGCCCCGTTCGCGAAGTCACGATCTGCATGACGTTCGTGCGCGCGACCTGCGTCACCTGGCCCACAGCGCTCGGCAGAATCAGAGGGAGGCCGATCTCGGGGAACGTCGTGCTCACGATGAAGAACACCAGGAGCAGGAACGCGACGTCCGACATGGACGACTCGCCCACAAGCTCCGCCGAGATCCCCGATCGTCTTCTGAATTTCGCCATTCTAGAGTGCCTTCCTCAACGGTCGTGGCCGTGCCTCGAAAGCCACGTCACGACCGCAGGCCTGCGGACCCCTACTCGTTCATTGACGCGAGGGTGTCCACGAGCTCCGCTGCGCTGTCCTCCATCTCGACGACGAATCGGTCGATGCGCTGCACGAACAGGTTGTGCGCGATCTGGACCGGAATCGCGATCGTGAGACCGGACATGGTGGTGATGAGCGCCTCAGAAATGCCGCTCGCAACGAGCTTCGCGCTGACCTGCTCGGCTTGGGCGATCGCTTCGAACGCCGCGATCATGCCGGAGACCGTCCCGAGGAATCCGAGGAGCGGCGCCACGTTCGCCACCGTCGCCAGGATGATGAGTCCTCTTTCAAGGAACGACATCTCGATGATGCCCGCGGTCTCGATCGCTTTCTCGACGGCGACCGTCCCCTTCTTCGCCTGCCTCAGTCCTGCGTGGAGGATCTGCGGGATCGGCCCGCGCGTGCCTGCGCAGACGTCGAGGGCTCCCTCGAGGTCGCCCTTCTTGAGGGACAGGACAACGCCTTCCATGAGCTTGCGGACGTCGGCCTTGGCCTTCTGCAACGTGATCGCGCGCTCGATAATGACAGCGACGCCGACCACTGACAGGAACAGGAGGCCCCACATGAACTTGCCGCCCTTCTGGAAGAACTCGACGAGTCCACTCTGCGCGAAGCCCGAGGGCTCGGGCTCCGGCTCGACGGGCTCCTCCTCCACCATGGCAGCGAGCGTATCGACTGCGGTCGTGTCGACGAGGCCGGTGTCAGCCAGTGCGGACTCGGCCATGGCCGCAGCGGTCTCCATGGGCTCCTCGGCCGTCTCTTCCTGCGCCAGAACCGGGCTCGTCGAGCCGATCAGAACCAGCGTCAGGAGCGCCGTCGGAATGATAAAGAGGGCTCTTCTCATTACCTTGATTCTCCTCCCGTGTCCGCTCCCGGGCCCCCGGCTCGGAGCGCGGAACGTAAGCGTACACCCCTTCGTTACACACTCACTCGGTCTGTTGCCTCGACTCCTTCTTGTCTTCCACCTCCCGCCTGTCATGTGCGCGCCGACAGCCGGGTGCCGCGCCGATGTCCGGTCCCGGTGCGTCGACAGCAAGAACGGCGACGGCGCCACCTGCGCCCGCCGACTCCAGTTGTCGTGGGATTCTACATTCGGGGGGGTATACTGTCAACCGGTTTTGTCCCAACTCCAAACTAGCACGCGGGTTGCGGGGATGCAAGTGGGTAATTCGGCCCTCTTTATTGTGTTGACACCCGGGGCACCGGAGGTATAATGATTCTTGGACCCCCCCTATTCCAAGGGAAGCCCTTGCGGGGGGGGCACGACCATCCGGTTCCGGGACGGAGAGCCGGTGATCCAGTGCCCACCCTCTGTTGGTCTGAGGTCTTTCCTTGTCCAAGCCTGGAGGAACGACGAATATGACATCGTTGAGGAGACTGGCGGCGGGCACGCTCGCCACGGTGCTTATCGGCATCGCCCTGTCGGCGGTAGTCGTCCTGAGCGGCTGCCGGAAACGGACCCAGACCGCTGTCGACACGAATCTCCCCCCTGACACAGAGCTGACCAGCGCCCCCGCACCTTTCGCGCAGACGAACTACCACATCCACTTCTTCTGGAACGGCGCGGATCCCGACGGGTACGTGGTGGGGTACTACTTCGCCTGGGACGACACTTTCGCCTCGTCCTGGGAGTACACGACGAAGACGGACAGCATGTTCAAGGCTTCGATCGACACGGTCGGAGAGACGAGGCGCCACACGTTCTACGTGAGGTCCGTGGACAACGAGGGCAAGCTCGACGCGTCTGCAGCAAGGATTCGCTTCGACGCATGGACGGTGATCCCCGTCCTCGACTCTCTCTACCGCGTAGACGGTCCGCTCGACCCGAGCTATCCGGAGTACGACCCCGATGCCAAGGACACGGTCCTCATGGGAACACCGTGCACCTGGGAGTGGGGCGGACACGACCCGGACGGTTTCGGCGCGGACATCGACTACAGCTATCGACTGGACTCGGAGACGTTCTCCCAGTTCGACGCCACGCAGACGGCGACGCTCGAAGACATCTCGAGCGGGTTCCACTTCTTCTATGTGAAGACGAAGGACGAGACGGGGGCCGTGAGCTTCCCGGACAACTACAGGTTCACGATGAACTACGATCCGGACAGCGATATCGTCGATCCGGTTGAACCGACGGAGACGCTCACGATCGCCGACGGAGCCACCATCGTGTTCACGTGGGACGTCCGGGACAGAGAAGAGCTCGAGGGCGTGGAAGGCGGCATCAAGGAGGTCTGGATCGAGCTCGAGTCCATGGGGTTCCTAAAGCGGTTCGAAGTCGGGAGCCCCGAATACGCCCAGGAATTCTACTTCACCTCGGGCGTGGCGCCGGGGAGCGAGCACTACATCGAGAGCGACAACACCGCGACCGGCGGGAACAAAGTGCACACGTTCCGGGTCTTCGCCAAGGACGTGGAGAACAGATTCGAGTCGCCGAGCGACGTGCCGACCGACAGGGAGGTCTACAGATTCTGGTACAACTTCGCGCCGACGACGGAGATCGTCTCCCCCGAGGAAGGCGAGATCGTGTGTCCCGACTTCACGGTCACCTGGGAGGGAACCGACCAGGACGGCGAGGTCGTCTCATATCAGTACGTGCTCGACCCCCAGGTCAACAGCTGGCAGCAGATCGAAGAAACGTCCGTGTCATACACGGGCGTGGGTGAGGGACCTCACGAGTTCAGGATCCGCTCCCGGGACGACTCGGACTGCTGGTCGAACGAATACGAGATCGTCCATTTCTTCGTAGAGGATTGCGACTAGACTTGCGGAACACCCGACGGATCTGACGTCACGCTCGGGGCCACGAAGCCAAGGAGGGACGCAACACGATGATCAGGCTCAGGAAGCTTCTCGCGGTCATGATCGTGTGTGGAATCGTGATCGCCGGGTTCCTCGCCGGGTGCGACAAGTTCGATCCGGGTCAGAGGAAGGCGAACAAGCCCCCCGAGACAACGCTGTCGTTCTCCCCGGACGAGGGCGACACGGCGAATTATCGCGTCAGATTGAACTGGTTCGGCTGGGACGAAGACGGCGAGATCGCCTACTACCAGGTGGTCTGGGACTGGCACAACACGATCGTGCACTCGAAGGGCGACTCCATCTGGACCGACTGGAGCAAGGCGGACTGGCGCAACGTCGTGAACACCGACAGCGTCTTCCTCGTGTCCGCCTCCGCGGACACCGTCACAGAGGACAGGGGATACGAGGGACACCGATTCGCGGTCAGGGCGGTCGACAACGAGCTCGCGAAGGACGAGAGCCCGGAGACTATCGAGTTCACGGCTTTCACGGTCGTCCCCAACACCACGATCCTCAGGGGGCCGGCCGGCGTCACGGGTCCGATGGTGACCTTCGAGTGGATCGGCACGGACCGGGACGGCGTCATCACCGGCTACCAGTACAACCTGTATCGCTGGGACGACTCGACGTCCGACTGGATCCTGGTGTTCGAGAGCGACGTCCTCCCGTTCGACCAGGTAGTCCGCATATTCGGTCCTCTCGCCGGGCGCCACAAGTTCGAGGTCACCTCGGTCGACGACGCGGGCGCCTGGGACCAGACTCCCGCCACGAGCATCTTCACGTGCAACCCGGAGCTCGCGGGACCCAAGCTCTTCATCCACTCGAACATCTTCGAGACCTTCACGTTCCGGGGCCCCGTCTGGCCTTCGAGGTTCAACATCCCGATCCCGATCTTCGCCGGCGAGCGGCGTACGACGACACGACGGTCTGGCCCGCATGGTCGATCTTCGACCGGTTCACCCGGATCAGACCCGATCTCGGCAGGCACTCGCTCTACGTGAGCGCCATCGACAACGCGAACGTCGTCACGAGAAGCCGGGTGTTCTTCGACGTCGTCGAGGCGAGCCTGAACGAGTACATCCTCATCGTCGACGACTACAACTGGTGGGAGCATAACGCCCAATGGGGCACCGACGCCGAGCGGAACGCGTTCTACGACGGTCTCCTCGTGGGCTACGCGCGTCAGCGTGTCGAGTGGGAGCCCTCGCAGCACATCGAGGAGGGTCAGCCGCAGCCACCCGACGTGGACGCGCTCAGAGGCGCGTCTACGGTGCTGTGGTACACCGACGGCGAGCAGACCGTCCTCGGGACGACGTTCGACCCGTTCGAGGTCACGTACAACGCGCTGGCCGGGTACCTGCGTGTCGGCGGGAACCTGATCCTGTGCGGTTACAAGAACATGTGGACGATCACGGGCGAGCCGTATCCGATCACGATCGCGCCGTCCGACACGATCCCCTCGAAGGCCTTCGTCAGGGACTTCCTGCACCTCGGCTACGGCGAGTCGAGCGGCACGGCCGCCAACAAGAGCGCCCCGTGGAACTACGGGTACTGCTTCTATGGCGCGGTGCCGACCGACCCGGGTCAGTTCGCGCCCGTGTACATCGACAGCGTGGGCCCAGGCGGTTTCCCGGAGCCAGGGAAGTGGCCGGTCTACACGTGGACCCAGCCGCAGTACCGGAGGGGCGGGCTCCCGCAGATCGAGAAGGTCGAAGCCTATCAGGGCACGGCGCTCGAGTTCTACACTATCGACTCGTACCTCAACATGAACTTCGAGGGACAGCCGTGCGGGGTCCTCTACCTCTCGGGCGACAACCACACGAACACGTGCTACCTGAGCTTCCCGCTCTACTACATGCAGACGGAGCAGGTGCAGCCCATGATGGACAGGATCATGGAGCTCTTCGGAGAGGAGAAGGTGCAGTAGCGGCACGCGTCCGCAGCGCCGAAGGCCGGCGCCATCGTCCGCCGCGCGCGACATCGAACGGCAGACAGCATCAGAAGGGCAGACGTACTCCCAACGCCCGGGGCTCACCTGCCCCGGGCGTTTTCGTCCGACGGAGAGGGCTCGAGACCGGACCTACCAGCGAGCCGCGGTGACGCGCCGCCAGCGCGCGTTCCGCCCGACGCCTCGGGCGTCCCGCGGCAGAACGGAGGTCGACCATGTCCTGGACGAAGGCGCTGATCACAGCGTCGGCCGCGGCCACACTCCTGCTTGGCGGCTGCAGCAAGTCCAACCCCGGTGAATCCGGGCCCGGGAATCTCCCCCCCGACACGTTTCTCTCTCACGCGCCCGCCGAGGGCGACACGACGTCTTATCGCGTGCGGATGGACTGGTACGGGTGGGACGCCGACGGCTACGTCTCGCATTTCCGCGTCAGGCTGGACACCCTCGAGTGGGTGGAGACCTCCGCCACGGAGAGCGTCTTCGTGCTCCCGGCCGGCGGCGGAGGCTCCGACGGGGAGTGCTCGTACGAGCCACACACCGTTGCGGTCGCGGCGGTCGACAACCACGAAACTCCGGATCCGACGCCCGCATCGATCTCATTCACGGCCTCAACCGTGCTCCCCGAGACCGAGATCATCCGGGCTCCGCCGCCCAGCGGCGGGCCGGTTGCCTCGATCGAGTGGCTGGGAAGTGACAGCGACGGAACCGTCGCGGGGTACGAGTACCGATTCTCGGAGTGGATCGGGCGCGGCAGCGCCCGACGGGGCTGGATCGAGCTAGAGTCGAGCGGCTTCCTTGGCCCCGACGAGGTCACGGTCGTCTTCGATTCCCTGGACGGGCGTTACCTCTTCGAGGTCTGGTCGACCGACGACGTGGGGGGCGTGGACCCGACGCCCGCGGAGTGGGACTTCCAGGCAGATCCCGCATTCTCAGGCGCCGTGATCCAGGTTGAATCGAACGTAATCGACTTCCACTCGCACTGGCAGCACGCTCCCTTCTACCGAACCATTCAGGTCTTCGGGGGCGAGCACCTGACGTTCACGTGGTGGGCCTCCGCCGAGCAGTACGGCGGCGAGGTCACCGGCTACCGGCATGCCTACGACGACACGATCCCGTGGCCCGAGTGGTCGCTCGACGAGACGCACTTCGAGGTCACCGCGACCCCGGGCGAACACAGGTTCTTCGTGCAGGTTCTCGACAACTCCGGCGCCGTCAGACGATGGCACGTGGACCTCGACGTCGTCGAGACGCCTCTCGACGACTACGTCCTCCTCGTCGACGACTACAACCTGTGGGAACACAACCCGCAGTGGGGCAGCGACGACGCGAGAAACCTGTTCTATGAACTGCTCCTCTCGGACTGCGCGCGGCCGGTTCACGAATGGGAACCGTCGGAGCACCCCGACGACGAGGGCCGGCCCCAGCCTCCGGACGTCGAGGCTCTCTCGAGAGCGTCGACCGTCGTCTGGTACACCGACGGCGAGCAGACCGTACTTCGGGCGCTGTTCGATCCATACCAGGGCATCTACAACCAGCTCGGAGGATACATGCGGGTCGGCGGGAACCTGGTGCTGTGCGGGTTCAAGAACAGCTGGCAGATCTCGGGCGAGCCGTATCCAGTGCGGACACTCGACGCAGAGACGGCGGCGACGCAGTTCGTGCGCGACTACCTGCATATCGACTACGTCGACAACAGCGGAACCGCCGCGAACAAGAGCGCGCCGGGGACCTACGGATACTGCTTCTACGGGGCCGTCCCCGTCGATGCCGGGAGCTTCTCGCCGATGTACGTCGACAGCGTCGGCACGGGCGGATACCCGGAGCCCGGCAAGTGGCCGGTCTACACGTGGGAGCAGCCGAACTACAGCAGGGGCGGGCTCCCGCAGGTCGAGATCCTCTCGCCCGCATCGGGGGCCGTGCCGATCTTCAGGATCGACGCGTTCCTCAACACCCGATTCGGCGGGCGGTCCTGCGGTGTGCTGTACCTCACCGGCGACAACCACGGCAACGTCTGTTACTTCGGCTTCCCGCTCTACTATCTCCAGACGGAACAGGTCGGGCCGGTGATCGGCCGCGTGATGGAGCTCTTCGGGGAAGAGATGGCGCGGTAGAGGTCTTCTCCCCCGTCCGGCTCGCCGAGGGCCGGCAGCAGAACCCCTGCGAACGACGACGCCCGAGGACACAAGTCCTCGGGCGTCTGTCTCTCTATGCTCGATCGCGAGGCCCGCTGCGGGCCCGCGCTTGCCCGTCGGTTAGAACAGGAACGCCACCCCGACCCTGTGGATGTCCGGGACGTTCTCCATGTCCTCCCAGGAGTAGTCGATTC
>JALGVN010000183.1 GCA_025774645.1 bacterium | reverse complement strand
CCGGGCCGGGGGCTCTCAGCCGGCGCCTTCATTTATAAGAGGAGGGACGGGAGCGGAACGGAGCGAGGGGCCCGCACCGTGCGGGCCCCTCGGGATGCTCGTTTCGCATGTCGCCTCCCCCGCAACGCGAGGGAGCCTGCGGCCGCCGTGCGGCGGAGTCCTGCTACGGCGCGGACGGGCGCGGCGAGCCCGAGACGGTGTTGGAGGGCGACGTCGCACCGAACGAGTCGACCACCGAAACCTCGTACCAGTAGACGAACGACTCGACCAGGTTCTCGTGCGTGAAGAACGTCTCGGTGCGGTCGGTCAGCCGGGTGATCACCCGCTTGGTCCCCACGTCCGGCGGGGCCGGGGGATCCTGATCCCAGCAGATGAGCTCGTACGCGAGGAAGTCATCGTCCGCGTTCACCGACCACGAGAGCTCGAGACTCGACGAGTCCGGCGCCCACGGCTCCGCGAGCTCGACCGGCGTCGGGGGGTCGTTCTCCATCGTCGTCCCCACGACCTCGTTGCTGATCACCGAGAGACCGATCTCGTCGAAGACGTAGGCGGCGTAGTAGTACGTCGAGTCGGGCTCGAGCCCGGTGTCCGTGAAATCGGTGAGGGTCTGGTTGGTGATGTCGGCGATGAGCACGCGCTCCGACGAAGTGTCGACCCCCGGGATGTACGAGCGGTAGAGTTTGTAGCTGTCGAAGTCGTTGTCGTTGTTCCGCGTCCACGAGAGCCCTATCTGCCGCTCGGTGACCGGGACCGGCGGGTTGAGAGTCACCGTCGTCGGCGGGTCGAGGATGGTGACGAGGGTCTGGGCCGCCACGACCTCCGCCTGGTTCCCGACGTCGTCGGTGAAGAACCCCGCGACCGCGCCGTCGAGGATCTCCACCCCGATCTCGATCACGTAGTCCCGCTCGTAGACGCCGTCGTTCGGGACCGTGTCACCTCCGACGCCGTCGTCGTAGAGCGCTATGGCAACGACGACGTTCCCGATGTCGACCTCGGCCTGGCCGTAGATCTCCTGCGCGTCGAGCGTGAAGTGGATCGTCTCCCCCGCGACCATCGACGCGCCCTGAGTGTCCTCCGTCACCGACTCGATCACCGCCCGGGTGTCGAGGATGATGTTGTCGCTCGCGATCGTGGAGTCGTTGTCCTCGCCGTCGCGGAATCTGGCGTAGACGGTCTTCTCCCCGTCTCCCCCCTCCAACTGCCACGAGGACGTCGTGCGAAACGGCCCCCACTGCGCGCCCGCGAGGTCCGCTTCGTTCGAGATCTGCATGAGCTGCGTCCCGGCGGCGGCGGACATCGTGAGCGTGACGTTGCGGCCGGACGTCTTCTGCGTGCCGTTGTCGATCGTCACCGCGTAGATCGCGGGAGTCGCAGTGATGGTCGACGACTGCAGTCCCTCGAGTCCCTGGACGTTCACCGCGGAGACCGCGTACGCGTACTCGATCCCGTTTCGGACCTCCTGGTCCGCGTAGTACGACGTCGTGGCCGTGTTCAGGAACTCGAGGTCCTCGATCTCGTCCACGATCACTTCCCACCTGTAGACCTTGTACTCCTCGATGTCGGTCGTGTCGCTCATCGACCAGTTCAGGGCTACCACGCGGTCCGCGATGATCGCGCCGAGGTTCGAGGGCTTACCCGGCGTCTTGGAGCTCGAGTTCGGGTTCTGCGGGTCGGCCGGGTTGTCGCGCACCGGTGCCGTGAGCTTGTCGCCGCAGCCCGCCAGACTCATGACGAGGATGAAAGCGAGTCCGGCCGTGATGAATCCGTGTCGTCTCATGTGTCACCTCCGGGCGGGCCCGCCCGCCCACGTGCTGCAGTCCGGCTAGAACTTGACGGCGAACCCGACGGTCGATCCATCGGGTGAGAGTGCAGCGTAGAATCCGGTCGGCTCGCCGCCGAGCTGGCTCACCGTAGGAGCCTGGCTGGTCGGGGGCGAGATCATGAAGGCGTCCACCACGTTGATCGCCCAGATGCCGACGGCCGCGTAGAGCCACACGTCGCGCTTTCTCTCCCAGTCTTCCGCGTCGCTGTATGTCTGCTGTACGTCGTCCCACGCGCTCTCGATCTCGTCGATCTGTGTCGCGTTCCTGTAGTCGGCGAGCGCCTGCTCGTAGGTGTCCTTCGTGTCCACGTAGTTCGACTGCGTCCAGACGAGCCCGCCGAGCGCCACCGCCTCCGCGATGAAGAAGAAGGCCCCCTTGGCCGTCTGGTCGGCGTAGATCTGCCCCCAGCCCGGGACGATGGCCGAACGGAACCCGGCTCCGGTCGATGTCTTCCTCGTCAGACGGATCTCGATCTCCTCCACCGTAGTCGCCGACAGAACCGTCACCCCCGTCCACTCCTCGTACCCCGACATGCGTGCCACGATGTCGTACGTCCCGGAGAGGCCGCGCTCCAGCCGCCAGGGAGTCACGCCTCGAAGGACGTGGTCCCCGATGAGCTCGACCACGGCTCCCGAGGGAACCGAGGTGATGACGACTCCTCCCCCGGCCCCCGTCGTCTGTGCGGGCGACTCTCCGAGGAGAGGAACCGCGAGCAGGAGGATCGTGAGGACCGAGAGACCCAACGGTCTGAGAGACATGTGCGACTCCTTCTGGTCTGTCTGCAGGCTTCGCCCGCCGATTCCTACCCGGGTCATCGCCCGGCGGCAAGCCGCGGTGATTCTATGGTCACCCTTCGGTGCTGTCAAGGTCGCCCGACCCGCGCGCCGCCCGCGGGCGGTCGTCGCGCGGGTCGAGATTCTCGGAACGCCCCGCTTCGCGTGGTTTTCTTCTTGCGAGCGCCTTGAATCCTGTGACGTCGATTTCGTACTTCCGAATGAGGTCGTAGACGGTCGAGCGGCTCACGCCGATCGAACGGGCCGCCCGCGACACGTTGCCGGCGGCCTTGGTGAGCGCGTCGACGACGATCTCGTGCTCGAGCGCGTCCTTGGCTTCGCCGAGCGTCTGCGCCCGCCGCTCCATCTCGGAATCCAGACCGAGATCGGCGGCCGTGAGCCTGTGGCCCGACGACATGATGACCGCGCGCCTGACGCGGTTCTCGAGCTCGGGGATGTTCCCGGGCCACACGTGCGCCATCATGGCCCGCACCGCCGACCGGGTGAAGCCCGAGAGCCTCCGCTCGTGTTCGACGGCGCAGCGCTCCAGGAGATCCTCCGCGAGAAGGGCGATGTCCTCGCCCCTCTCCCTGAGCGGCGGCAGCGCGACCGTCACGACGCTCAGCTGATAGTAGAGGTCCTCGCGGAACCCACCTTCCGCGACGGTCTCGTCGAGCCCGTCGTCGGCGGCGGCGATGATCCTGACGTTCGCCTCGATCAGATCGTGCGAACCCTTCCGCTCGATCTCGCCCGACTGAATGAACGCGGAGAGCCGCGCCTGCAGGTGCTGCGACAGCTCATCGACTCCCATGATGAACAGCGTCCCGCCGTCCGCCTGCTCGATCCTCCCCGGCATCTTCTCCGCGCCGTTGAACGTCCCGTTCCCGTTGCCGTTCCCGAAGACCTCGGCCTCGAGGAACTCGGTCGGCGTCGCGCGCAGGTCGACGGCGACGAACGGACCCCGCGAACGGCGGCTCAGATGGTGGATGCCGCGCGCGATCAGCTCCCTGCCGGTCCCACGCTCCCCAACGAGAAGCACGCCGACGTCGGTCGCAGCGACCTTCCTGGACGAAGAGAACACCTCCTGCATGGCCCGGCAGGTTCCCGCGAGGCTGTCGAGGCGCTCGACGCCCGAGAGCCGGTCCGGGACGGCGTCCGCCGCCGTTTCCAGTTCCTGGATCCTGAGGGCACGCTTCACGAGGACCCCGAACTCGTCGATGTCGAACGGCTTCACGCAGCAGTCGCACGCCCCGAGCTCGATGGCACGGACGGCGAGGTCGCGGTCCCCGCTCGGCGCGACGACGATGATCTTGAGTCTGAGGCGGGCCTTCCGCGCGAGCCGGAGGAGCTCGAGTTCCTCCCCTGAGCCACCCTCGCCGCGCTCGAGCGTGCCGTCGAGCGTCATGACATCAGGGCGGAACCTCCGGACGGCCTCGATCGCCCCGGCGATCGTGTCGACGGCGCAGACGTCGTGGTCGCGAGAGAGACCCTCCCGGAGCAGCTTCCGGGTGGCCTCGTCGCCTTCCACGATCAGGACTCTCTCGCGCTCAGACACGATCCTCGATTCCTCCAGTTCCAGGCCGGTCGGCGGGCGGGACCTCCCCGTCGCGGCCGATCCTGCCTGCACCGTCTATTCCGGCAGGGCCTCCAGCTGCCGGGCGGCTTCCTCCGCCCAGGGCTGACCCGCGTGTGTGTTCGCGATGTCCTCGAGCACCTCGCGCGCCCTGGCGAAGTCCTCGAGCTCTCTCGTGTAGATGTCGGCCGCCTGCAGCTTCATCAGCGGCGCGTCCTCCGAGTTGGGCAGAATCGCCGACGTCTCGATGAGGATCCGCGCGGCTGCCTCCCACTTCCCCTGTCGAATCCTCGCGTCGACGAGGTACCCGCGAGCCGCGAGCTCCGCCGACGTTCCCGCGTACTCGCTGATCACGCGTGTGTACTGCTCGACCGCGCGCTCGAGCGTGGCTGCCGCAACCTCCTCGTCTCCGCTCTCGGCGTACCGGTCGGACACGTGGATGAGCGCGCGGAGACCGTAGAGCGTGGTCGGGTAATCGCGAGCGAGAACGCTGTACCGTGCCGCCGCGCGATCCCAGCTCCCCGTCGCTTCGAAGCTCATCGCGAGGTATTGCATCGCCGTCGCGCTCACGACCTGCTCGGTCGGGAACTCGTCGATGACCGCAGTGAGGCGCCTACGCGCTTCCTCGTGGCGCCCGACGGCGAGGTCCTGTCTCGCGAGCGAGACGGCCGCCGTCGCACCCGACACGTCATCCCCGTACTCCCTCTCGACTCTCTCGTAGTACTCGCGCGCGACGTCGTCGCGCCCGAGCCTCGTCTCGTAGATCTCGGCCAGCCCGAGCCACAGAGGCGCGCGGTTCTCGCGCGTGCCGAAGTCGCGGTCGAGCTCCTCGTACACCCTCGCTGCCTCGTCCCAGCGATCCTCGAGACCGTAGCTCTCCGCAGTGAGCGACGTCGCGAGCTCCGCCGTGGCCGATCCCGGCCAGTCCTCGATCCACCGCGCATAGTACTCCCTCGCACGGTCGGACCAGACGGCCGCTTCCGCCGCCTCCCCGCGTGCCCGGTAG
>JALGVN010000182.1 GCA_025774645.1 bacterium | reverse complement strand
GTCCCAGACGTCGTGTCGAGCGTCTCGGGCGTGTCGAACGACGCGGGCGACATCGCTCTGGTCGCGGGAACGAACATCACGATCACGCCGGACGACGGCGCGAACACGATCACGATCGACGCCGCGGGCGGCGGCGGCGGCGGTGACATCACCGCCGTGAACGCCAACGACGGTCTCATCGGCGGCGGCGACGCGGGCGACGTCGACCTTGCTGTCGCAGACGGCGCGGGCATCGTGGTGCTCGCCGACAGCATCTACGTCAACACTGGTGTCGGTCTCGAGGTCGATGCGGACGCGGTCGAGCTGACCGAGGCGTACGCGACTGGCCTCTCGTATGACTCGCGGTTCGTCAACGAGAACGAGCCTGACGCAATCTCACTCACGATGATCCAGCCCGACATCGTCTCGAGCCTTGATGGCGTCGTGAACGACGGCGGCGACATCGACCTGATCGCGGGCACGAACATCACGATCACGCCCGACGATGACGGCAACACGATCACGATCGACGCCGCGGGTGGGGACGATGGGGACTGGACGATCTCCGGTTCCGATCTGGTCTCCGCGGTCGTCGGCAACGTCGGGATCGGCGATGCGACGCCCGGATTCAAGCTCACGGTGGACGGCGTGGACGGCAAGATTGGCTACTTCCACGTCAACGAGACGAACACGGACGCGGACGGCCGAGCGGCTATCTACGGGCAGCGCGATCGCAGTCTGCTCAATAGCGGCAGCGGATACGGCTACGATCAGACGAACAGCGCCATCACCGGGTACAACGCCTACGGAGATCCATTCACGTTCGGGATCTCGGGTTTCACCGAGTTCGACCTCAACAGGACGGGCGCGGTTCTCGGGGCTAACAACGACGCGAGCTGCTGGGCGTCGCTGGCGTTCCTCGACTTCTTCGGTGAGCACTACGGTCTCTACACGCCGAACATGGTCTGGATAGGCGGCAACGTCGGTATCGGCACTGAAGGCGCCCCGCAGAACAAGCTCGACGTCAACGGCACGCTGAGGGCGAACGTCCTCAGGCTCACCAACGGCGTCACGCCCGGATACGTTCTCACGACCGACATTGACGGCGTGGGCTCCTGGCAGGCGACGCAGTCGGATGGAGACTGGGAAGCGACTGGCGACACCCTCTACTCCGCGAACGCCGGTCCCGTCGGAATCGGCACGATGATGCCTGCGACGAAGCTCGAGGTCGTAGGGACCGTGACGGCGACGGCGTTCGTCGGTAACGGCAGCGGCCTCACGGGCCTGCCTGCAGGCGCGGAGACCGACCCGATCTACGGCGCGTCCGAGGCGGGGCTACTCGTAGCCGGCGACAAGGCGAACCTGGATGCCGCGTTCGGGTGGGGCGACCACGGTCTGGTCGGCTACCTCACGAGCTACACCGAGCTCTGGACGCAGACCGGCTCGGACGTCTACTACAGTACGGGCAACGTCGGCGTCGGCACGACGACGCCTGGTGTGGCGCTCGACGTGGCCACCACGGCGACCGACGGCGCGCTCCTCGTGACCGCGGACTCGTTCACGATCGGGAGCATCGCGGCAGTCACGACGACGCAGGACGTCGGCACGGGCGAGACGGTGCTCGAGCTCACGGCCGGCACCAGCGCCAGCGACGACTCCTACTTCATCGAAGCGTCTCGCGGGACAGATCCTGTCTTCCGCGTCTGGGGCGACGGTGACGTGACGGCCGACGGCGCCTTCACGGGCGGCGGTGCGGACTTCGCGGAGATGTTCGCAGTGAGCACGGGCAGAGCGTCAACGGAGCCTGGTGACGTCATGGTCATCGACCCGTCTGCCACACGGCAGATCAGGAAGTCGAGCGAGGCCAAGTCGACTCTCGTGAGCGGGATCTACAGCACGAAGCCCGGGTTCGTCGGTTCAGAGGACTGGAGCCGTCAGAGCGCGGACGAGATTCCGCTGGCTGTTGTCGGCATCGTGCCGTGCAAGGTCTCTTGCGAGAACGGCGCCATCAGCCCCGGTGACCTCCTTGTGACGTCGAGCACCCCGGGACACGCGATGCGTGACGAGACGCCGCGGGCGGGGACGATTCTCGGGAAGGCCCTTGAGGGGCTCGAGTCGGGCACCGGCGTCGTGAGAGTGCTCGTGACGCTCCAGTAGGTTTCAGCAACAGAAGCAGCGGACAGTGCCAAGGCTGGCCGGCGATTTGCCGGCCAGCCGTCTTTCTATGGCGTCCGGGGCCCAATTGGGGCAGATAGAGCTTGGGCAGGCCCAACGAGCTAGACTTGTAGGAGGAAGCGGGCGCTTTCATGAACGACGCCTCATATGGCCTTAGGACGGCGGTCTATGTTGCATCACGACACCCATAGTGCTATGATATCCACGCTTTGACTGACTCTCACGCAGTGCGCCGCGCTGCACTCGACCCGCACATCTGAAAGGGGGACACGCCCGCAGGCGAGCGCGGGGCAGGTGCCTTGGTGTCAGCGTCAACGAGGGACGAAAGGAGGGAATGATGAAACGCAGGATATCGCTTCTTGTCGTCGCGGTGGTCTTCCTGCTCCTCCCTCTTGCTTCCAGCGGACAGATCGTGATGCCGCACGACGTGATGGGATGCGGGGGCGGGGAGATGAGCGGCGTCGGTAACATCGTCCGGGGAACCCTAGGCCAGGGGTGCATCGGCGTGGTCAGCGGTACCGGCTACATCCACCAGATCGGCTTCTGGTATCTCTTCGGTGAGCCGGGAACGGGAGTAGACGAGGGTGACCTCAACCCCACGAGGTACTGGCTCGGCCAGAACCACCCGAACCCGTTCAATCCGATCACTACCCTGAAATTCTCACTTCCCCAGGAAACGCACGTGACGATGAAGCTCTACGACGCGACCGGTCGTGAAGTCCGGACGCTCGTGGACGACGCACTTCCTGCTGGCTACCACAGCACCGTCGTGGAAGCAAGGGGACTGGCGTCCGGCATCTACTTCTGCCGGATGGTGGCGGACCGCTTCGTCGAGACTCGGAAGCTCGTACTGCTCAAATAGGAGCGGGCTTGTCCTGTGCGCGGTCTACTGGACCGCGCTGGGGGGGGCGAGCCCAAGCCCGCTCGAACAGCGGTTGACTCCGTGGGCAGAGCACGAGTTCCGGAGTCGCAGAAGGAGGTACTCGAGATGAAACGGGCTCTTGTTATCTGCGCGGTGCTGTCCGTGGTGCTGACGTTCCAGGCAGCCACGGCGGCCGTGCCGCAGACGATGAGCTACCAGGGAGTGCTGCAGGATGGTTCGGGCAACAACGTGCCGAACGGAAGCTACTCCCTGACCTTCCGGATCTACAACGTCGCGACCGGAGGGAGTTCACTCTGGTTTGAAGCCCAGACCGTGTCCGTAATCGACGGGATCTTCGACGTGGTCCTGGGAAGCAGTTCGCCACTGAACCTGCCGTTCAATGCCCCGTATTGGCTTGGGGTGCAGGTCGGAGCCGACCCGGAGCTGGCGCCGCGAACCGAGATGACATCCGCGGCCTACTCGCTCAACGCGCAGCACGCAGAGAGCGTTGAGGTCGGTGCCCTCGCGGGGGACGGTCTCGTTCAGGACGGAACCGAGCTCGACGTAGACGCAGGAACGGGCCTCCAGGTGAGCGGGGACGAGGTAGAGCTGACGCCGGCGTATGCCAGCGGCGCGGCCTACGATGGTGTCTTCGTGAACGAGGGACAGCCGGGCTCCGTGACTGCCGGGATGATAGCCCCGGACGTCGTGTCTGCTGTGGACGGTGTGGCGAACGACGGGGGGAACATCGACCTCATCCCCGGCTCGAACATCACGATCACGCCGAACAACACGAACAACACAATCACGATCTCGGCCTCCGGCGGTGGCGACATCACCGGCGTGACTGCGGGAGCAGGTCTTGGCGGCGGCGGTGGTTCGGGCGACGTCACCCTGAACGTGATCCCCGGCGCGGGCATCCAGACGAGCGGGGACGCGGTCGGTCTGACCGCCCCCTACTTGAGTGGTGCCGCCTACGACGGCGTGTTCGTCAACGAGGGTCAGACGAACTCGGTCACGACAGGCATGGTCACGCCGAGCATCGTCTCGAGCGTCGACGGCGTGATCAACGACGGCGGGAACGTCGACTTCGTCGCGGGGACGGGAATGACGATCGTGCCGAACGACGGCGCGAACACCGTGACGTTCACGGCGACGGGGACCGGCGTCGGCGGGAGCGGAACGACCAACTACATTCCCAAGTTCACCGCAGGGACGGTGATCGGGAACTCGAGGGGAGTCGACGACGGCAGCACGTTCTACTTCCCCTGGCCTGCTCCTCCTGGCCGGGAGGTCGCCGGAGACCAGAAGGATGGCGTCCTCCCGAACGAGCGCAACGCCATAGGCATCCCCAGCCTCACCACGAACGGGACCAACAGCACGGCCCTGTATGCTTATGAAATCCAGAGCGCTGCTGGGGCCGGACAGGCCGCCATCCACGCCTATCGTACGAGGAGCGGGGCACAAAACGGCACCGGCTACGGCGAGAGCGGGACCAACTGCGCCATCTACGGGTCCAACTTCTGGGGAGATCAGTACAACTTCGGCGTGGCCGGCTACTGCTACAACGACTTCCCCGAGTCGGGCGGCGTTCTCGGCGCGGACTGGTTCGCCAACAACTGGGGCGCGCTCGGATTCAAGGACGCGGGCGGAGCCTCTTGGGGCGTCTACACGCCAGACAACGGGTACGTCGGCGGAACGCTGAGGCTCCCGTCGGGAGCCGTAAACGGCTACTTCCTCCGGAGCGATGCGAGTGGGAACGCCTCCTGGGCCTCGAATCCTGCTGGCGACATCACTGCCGTCAACGCAGGCAGTGGGCTCACGGGCGGTGGGAGCTCGGGGAGCGTGACGCTCAATGTAGCAACGAGCGGCATCACCTCGACGCATCTCGCGACGAACTCGGTCTATGCCGCCGAGATTGCTGCTGGCGCTGTTGGGTCCAGCGAGATCGCCACCAACGCCGTCGGCCAGAGCGAGATCGCCACGAACGGAGTGGCAACGGCAGAGGTCGCCGACAACTCCCTCACGGCAGCCGATCTTGCCACGAATTCGGTAGGTGCAAGCGAAATCGCAGCCAACGCCGTCGGCCAGAGCGAGATCGCGACGAGCGGAGTGGCATCGGCAGAGGTCGCCGACAACTCCCTCACGGCTGCCGATCTTGCCGCTAATTC
>JALGVN010000023.1 GCA_025774645.1 bacterium | reverse complement strand
CTACCGATAGCAGGGGCGGACGGAGCTCAGCGACACGAGTTTCGCGGGCTCACGAATCCAACAGATAACGCGGGAGGTTGACGGAGTGAAGGGGGGACTCCTGCTCGCCGCCTTCCTGGCGGCGACGGTCGCGGTCCTCCCGGGGTGCTCAACCCCGGAGGAGAGCGGGATCGAAATCGTCTTTTCGGCGGGGAACGACCCGTCCGGCGCGACGGAAGCGCTCGTCGCGGAGTACAACGCCGCGCACCCCGGCGTCACCGTGAAGTTCCAGCCGATGCCGGCCAACACCGACACGCAGCACGACTCATACGTCACCATCCTCTCCGCCCACGGGACGACGATCGATCTGTACAGCCTCGACGTCATCTGGACGGCGGAGTTCGCGAAGGCGGGGTGGATCGCGCCCCTGCCCGAGGGGTTCATCGCTCCCGAGGAGTTCCTGGAAGGACCGCTCGCGTCCCTCACCTACGAGGGAGTCCTCTACGGCGTCCCGTGGTTCACCGACGCCGGGGTCCTCTACTACCGGAAGGACCTCCTCGAGGAAGCGGGGATCCCTGTTCCCGAGACGTGGGACGAGTTCAGGCACGCCTGCCTCGAGGTGGCACTCCCCCGCGGAATGGACGGCTTCGTGTGGCAGGGCGCGCGCTACGAAGGGCTCATCTGTGACTACCTCGAGTTCCTCTGGGGGCTCGGGGGGTCGATCGAGTTCGACAGGATCGAGAACAACCCGGCCGCGGTCGAGGATGATCTCGCGGCGGCGATCGAGCTCGCCCTTTCGTTCTTCGCTGACGGGATCTCCGCCGAGAGCGTCCTCACCTATAAGGAAGAGGACTCGCGGCGGCTCTTCACCGAGGGACACGCCCTCTTTCACAGAAACTGGCCGTACGCGTGGAGCATGGCCGAAGGCGAAGAGTCGAAGGTCAGGGGGCTCGTGGGCATCGCTCCCCTCCCGCACGCCGACGGCGAGACGGGCTACTCCACGATCGGTGGCTGGAACGTCGCCGTGTCGAGCTACACCGAACACCCCGAGGAAGCTCTCGAGTTCCTCGCGTTCATCACAAACGAACGCGCGCTCAAGCTGCGCGCCATCGAGGGCGGGTACCTCCCGACGAGGAACGCCACGTACGAGGATCCCGACGTCCTCGCCGCCAACCCCCACTTCGGGAGCTTCTTCGAGGTCTTCAAGAACACGAGGAACCGGCCGAGATCGCCGCACTACCCGAGGGTCTCCGACGTCATCCAGGAGCACGTCCACGCCGCCCTCGCCCGCGAGATCGCGCCCGACGCCGCGGCCGCGGCCATCGTGAGTGAGCTGGCGGAGATCGCGAACCGGTAGCGGGGCGCGGCCGTCCGCCCGGGCAGGGAACCCATGATCCGGAGACATGAGACCCGCCTCGCGGTGTGGCTGCTGACCCCGGCGCTCGCCTTCGTCGTCGTTCTCGGCGCGTTCCCGGTGTTCTCCCAGTTCGTTCTGAGCTTCACGGACCTGAACCTCAAGTTCCCCGCCGAGCAGGGGTTCGTCGGCCTGGCGAACTTCGCTCGCCTCGCCGGGGACGGGGTCTTCTGGCGCGACCTCGGTCAGACCGTCAAGTTCACGGTCGTCTCCGTCTCGCTCGAGCTCTTGCTCGGTCTCGCCATCGCTCTCATCCTGAACAAGGTCGTCCGAGGCAGAACGGCGATGAACTCGTCGATCCTCATGCCCTGGGTGCTGCCGACGGTGGTCGCCGCGACGATGTGGTCGCTCCTCCTCAACGACCGGATCGGCCTCGTGAACTCGGTCCTCGGGCGGATCGGCCTCATGGACGCGCCGATCGTCTGGCTCGGTCCGCGTCTCGCCATGACCTCGGTGATCCTCGCGGACGTCTGGAAGACGACGCCGTTCGTGGCGATCATCCTGCTCGCCGGCCTCAAGTCGATCCCGCGCCAGTACTACGAGGCAGCGGAGATCGACGGAGCCGGGCGATGGGCGACATTCCGCGCGATCACGCTTCCCCTCCTCAAGCCGTTCATCGCGGTCGCCGTGCTCTTCCGCGCGATGGACGCCTTCCGGATCTTCGACCTCATATGGGTTCTGACCGGCGGCGCCTCCCGCACGGAGACGCTCTCGATCTACATCTACCGGGTGCTCTTCCGGTACGCCGACGTGGGATACGGTTCGGCGATGACGGTCGCGCTATTCGCGATCGTCTTCCTCATGAGCCTCGCACTCATCCGGTTCATGAGACTCTCCACGGAACCGCGGTAGGAGCGGCGCATGCGACGGTTGCGACACGACAGGATCTGGCTCTGGCTCGCGAGGGCGCTCGTGGTCGCCGCGTGCCTCGTCCCGCTCTACTGGATCCTGAACGTGAGCCTCTCCACGTCGGCGGCCCTCTACAAGACGCCGCTCGACTACTTCCCGAGACCTCCGACCCTCGAGAACTTCCGTGCCGTCTTCCGGGCGAACCAGTTCCCCAGGAACGTCCTGAACAGCTTCGCGGTGGCGTCGCTCACGACGCTCCTCACGCTCGCGCTCGGGTCGCCGGCGGCGTACGCGCTGGCCCGTCTCCGGGTCCGGCGCAAGAACCTGATACTGGCGATCTTCCTCGGCCTCGCGATCTTCCCGGCGATCGGGATGATCGGCCCCCTCTACATGGCGATGGCGCGGCTCGGGCTGATCAACCGCTACCCGGCGCTCGTCCTCCCTTACACGCTCCTCTCGCTTCCGCTGGCGATCTGGATCCTGACGCAGTTCTTCTCGACGCTTCCGGGGAGCCTCGAGGACGCGGCCCTCGTCGACGGGTGCACCCCGATCCAGGCGTTCGTGCGCGTGATCCTTCCTCTCTCCGCTCCCGGGCTCGCGACCGCGGCGGTGCTCATCTTCATCTTCGCCTGGAACGAGTTCCTGTTCGCCCTCATCATGACGTCGACGCCCGATTCCCGGACCGTGCCCGTGGCGCTCGCGCTCTTCGCGGGGCTCCACGAGCTGCCGTGGGGGACGATCGCCGCCGCCACCGTCGTGAGCGTCCTGCCCGTTCTCGCGCTCGTCGCGCTCTTCCAGCGGAGGATCGTCGAGGGCCTCACGAGCGGCGTCGAGAGGTAGATCTGGGGGCCGCCCCGGGCGACGGGATTCGAAGTTGACCCATCGTCCGAACGACCAATACCATCGTAGACGAGGACCGAACCACGAACGCGCGGGGACGATCATGACCCGGAAGACCATCACAGTTCTCCTCACGTGCGCGGCGCTGGCGGGGCCCCCGCTTGCGCGGCCCCTCTCCGCCGACGTCGTGGTGGACTCGAACGGCTACGGCGACTTCCTGACGATCCAGGAGGGCATCGACGCGGTCTCCGCCGGCGAGACCGTCTTCGTCCGGGGCGGGCTCTACCGCGGCACGGGGAACCGCGACCTGAACCTCGCCGGGAAGAACCTGGTTCTCCAGGGAATCGCGCTGGGAGCACCTGGCTGGGAGACTCCCCTCGTCGACTGCCAGAACGCGGCGAGAGCCTTCGCCTTCGGCTCCGCCGTCGACTCGACCACCGTGATCGACGCTTTCCGCTTCAAACGAGGGAGCGCGACGACCGGCGGCGCCATCGACTGCTGGGGAGGTTCCCCGATCATCAGCAACTGCCTCTTCACCGAGAACTGGGCCGTGAGGGGCGGCGCCATCCAGGTCTCCGGAGGGTCGCCGAAGATCCGCAACTGCGAGTTCCGTGGGAACACCGCGGACGACACCGGCGGGGCCGTGTCCGCTTCGTCCGGTTCCGTCGCCGTCACCGGGAGCACCTTCCACGACAACACCGCCGCCGACGGAGGCGCCCTGTGGTTCGGGAACGCCGATCCCTTGATCCGGAGCTGCACGATCGCCGGCAACTCGAGCTTCAGCGCCGGCGGGATCGCGCTCGACGGCTCCGGCGGGACGATCGAGAGGTGCATCGTCGGCTTCAGCACGAACGGGAGCGGGATCGAGGGCGGCGATCCGGAGATCTTCCACTGCTACGTCTACGGGAACGACGGCGGAGACGCCCTCCCGGGCGACCACCACGACAACGAGTCGGAGGATCCCCTCCTCTGCGATCTCGGTGGCGGTATCCTCCCGCTCTGCTCGAACTCGCCCTGCCTCGCGGCCAACAACCCGTGGGTCCTTCTCATCGGAAGCGAGGCGCAGGGGTGCGGCGACTGCACGACGACGGTGAGTCCTTCCTCCTGGGGCGCGATCAAGGCGCTCTACCGGTGACAACCTCCCGGCCGCGAACAGGCGGCCGGACATCGCGCTGAGCATCGGCGCGCCGTTGCGGCCGGAGCGAGTGACGCTCATCTCCGCGCCGGCGACCGGTCGCCGGCGGTTCGATTGCGCTTGCGTCTGGCCCGCTTCTCGCACACATTCCCCCCGAGCGACCGAAGCCCTTCCTCGCGCGCGTTCCGGTCCAAGCGCACAAACCTGTGTGCGCCCAGAACAGACCGAGAAATGCGCACTTACGGCTTGACAACTTTCATGCTCGCCTCTATCCTCGGCGCAACCTGAGCCCGGGAGTGCACATGGTCTCCGCGTTGGCACGTGGAGAACATAGAACGGTAGCTACAGCAGTTCGTCCCGCCCTGCGCGCAGCCTGCGTTGTCATGTTGCTCTGCGCGGTGGCGGTATCCGCCGCGTATGCGGAACCCCTCGTACAGCCAGGTGAGACAGCGCACGTCCTGCTGGGCATCACACCGAACACGGCCTTCGACATCAGCTGCAGCATTTGCGGCGCGCGCGGGACGGCCATCTCCGATCCCCTCGGGTTCCTCAGCTTCACGCTCGAGCACGACCACGACCAGACCGCGTGCATCATATGCGTGGGCGGAGGGAACGACGGCTCGCTCACGATCTCGGGGCACTACGTCTGCGTGGTCTCCGACGTGAGCGCCGCGGTCTGCTGGCAGACGAACGAGCCTGCGACGTCGCAGGTCTTCTACGGACCGACGGACCTGTACGGGAACGTGACCCCCATCTTCTCCTCGCTCACGAGCGACCACGAACTCGTGCTCGAGGGACTGAGTCCCCTCACGACGTACCACTGCCGCGCCGTGTCGTTCGACGAGTTCGGGCGCGGAGCGATCTCCGCAGACATGTCGTTCACGACGTATCCCCTGCGGCCGGCGATCCTCGGCGTGACCGTCGCCGACACGACGGCGAGCACGGCGACGATCACCTGGTCGACCTCGACGCCGGCGACGTCCCGCGTCGAGTACGGAACCGGCGCCGGCTACGGCGTCATGACGGCGCTCGACCCGGAGCTCACGAACGAGCACACCGTCGTACTCGAAGATCTCGACCCGGAGACGCTCTACCACTTCCGCGTTCTGTCGACCGACTCGTACGGGCAGGAGGTGAAGTCGCCCGACCGCACGTTCACGACCGAGGGAGCGGGACAGTCGAACATCGTGGTCATCTACGAGATTTCCGTCGGTGACGTCGGACCCGACGAAGCGACGATCCGGTGGCTGACCAACTTCCCGACGACGTCGGTCGTGGAGTACGGCCCGGACGAAGAGTACGGGCTCGTCGTCGCGGACGAGGACTACCTGACGAGCCACACGGTGTCCCTCGAGAATCTCGAGGCAAGCGAGCTGTACCACTTCCGGGTGACCGCCGCGGAGATCGAGGGCGCCTACGCCGTGTCGGAAGACATGACCTTCGAAACGCCGCTGAGCGACCTGCTGATCTCGGAGGTCACCGTCCTCGAGAGCACACCGTCGAGCTTCACCGTGGTGTGGAGCACAGATCGTCCATCGGACTCTCAGGTCGAGTACGGCACGAGCCAGGCGTACGGGAGCGCGACGCCCGTCGATCCGGATCTCGCGATCGATCACACGGTCATGGTGAACGGCCTCCTCCCCTCCTCGACCTACCACTTCAGAGTGAGGAGCGAGGACGCGTACGGCTGCGTGGTCGTCTCGGACGACCAGATGGTAGAGACCGACTCCAACGAACCGCCTCCGATCGGCATCTTCGGCATCTCGGTGTCCGACACGACGACTTCCTCCGCCACGATCTCCTGGTGGACGAGCCAGCCCGCCACTTCTGTCGTCGAGTACGGACTGACCGACGCGTGCAACCTCGTGACCTCAGAACAGGCGTACGTCACGGAGCACGAGATGAACCTCACCGGACTCACCTCGGGGAGCTTCTACTACTTCCGCGTGCGGTCGCAGGCAGTGGCCGGCAACGAGGCCGTCTCGCCGGTGAGCACATTCTCGACCCTCGAGATCGTCGACCTCATGCCTCCACAGATTCCCTCCGGCCTCACCGCCGTCCCGGACGGGGGCAACGTGAGGCTGCACTGGAACCAGAGCGGCGACCCGGATTGCGCGAGTCACGTGGTCTACCGCAGACCCGAGGGAAACGGGTTCTTCACCGAGCTTGCCTCCCTCGCCTGGAACGAGACGAGCTTCGTCGACCGTGAGGTCGATGAAGGTCGCATCTACGTCTACGCGGTCGCGGCGGTCGACGACTGCGGGAACGAGAGCGCCCTTTCGAGCCATGCGACGGCGGTCCCCGGCTCGGGCGAAGGCGGCCGGCTCTGGGTCTTCCCCAACCCCGTGAGGGACGGAACCACGATCCGCTTCGCCCTGCCCGGCTCCGACATGGGCGGCACGCGCTACACCGTGCTGATGTACGACGCAACGGGGCGTCAGATCGACACCGTGGCAGAGGGCAGGACCG
Organism: bacterium; assembly: GCA_025774645.1. GTDB lineage: Bacteria > Joyebacterota > Joyebacteria > Joyebacterales > Joyebacteraceae > JALGVN01. The sequence goes on along the minus strand of JALGVN010000023.1, from coordinate 10,712 downwards.
AGTCCGGCGTCGCAACGGCGTACTGGGACGGCACCGACTCGCACGGGAGACGCGTCGCGAGCGGCATCTACTTCTGCGTGGCGTCGTGCAGCACCGGGAGTCTCCGCACGAAGGTCATGGTACTGAGGTAGCTCGGCGCCGCGGCGCGCCGTTCGAGGACACGACGACCACCCCGCCCGACCGGCGGGGTTTTTTCGTGTCCTCGAGAGCTCGGGACGTTGCGTTCCCTCTCTGTGTCAAGAATCTCTCCCCGGAAGAGCGCCGGAGAGACCGCCCAGGAGGAGCCGCGTACGAGCGCGAGTGAATGCAGGAGGAGCGCCACGCGTCACTCACCTGTGGACTCACAGTGACGGATCGCGCGCGTCGCCGAGCGCTGTTGACACGGGAGGACGCGCTGACCTAGCATCGGGCGTCGCGAGGCGAATGAGGCAAGAGAGGTGGCACTCCCGGCAAGGGAGTGCACCAGAGGAGAGCGTGAGCTATGCGGAGAGTCGTGACAAGCGTCCTGATCGGACTCCTGGTCGTCGGGCTCGTGGGCTGCGCCGGGATGACCAATCAGGACAAGGGCGTCGCGATCGGAGCGACGAGCGGCGCGGTCATAGGGGGCGTGATCGGCGCGGCGACCGGGTACACGGCCCTGGGGGCCATCCTGGGCGCCGTGCTCGGCGGAGCCGCCGGCGGCATCATCGGCAACTACATGGACGAACAGGCGGCGGAGATCGAGGCCGACCTCGAGGGCGCGACCGTCGAGCGAGTCGGCGAGGGCATCAAGGTCACGTTCGATTCGGGGATCCTGTTCGACGTCGACAAGTCGGATCTCAGACCCGAGGCGGAGGAGAACCTGGCGGAACTCGCCGTGATCCTGGTCAAGTACGCCGACACGGACATCCTGCTGGAGGGCCACACCGACTCGACCGGCGCCGAGGACCACAACATGAGTCTGTCGGAGCGCCGCGCCAAATCCGTCCTGCTGTTCCTGATGCAGCAGGACGTCATCGCGAGCCGGATGACGGCGCAGTGGTACGGCGAAGCGCAGCCGATCGCCGAGAACGACACCGAGCTGGGCAGGCAGGAGAACCGGCGCGTCGAGGTCGCGATCTGGGCGAACGAGGACCTCAAGAACTGGGCCGAAGAGGAAGCGGCGCGCGGAGAGGGACAGGGCTAGGTGAGGAGCGGTCGGTCCGCAGGAGACCCGACCGCCACCTGCGCCCAGGGCCTTCCGCGCAGGGTCCGCGCAATGACACGGCGTCGCCTCTGACGGGGCGGCCCCGCTTGATTCCGACGGAACCTCGGGCGTGGGCTGCTCCTCGAGGACGACGAGGTCGCCGAATGGGGCAGGAAAGGGTCTCGGCCCCCGTCTTGCGCGCGGCCCCGGGCCGGGTCAAGATGAGTACCATCGACGAACGATGGTGAAACGATGAACCGCGGCACTCCGCGGGATGCAACCGGGGCTCCAGTGCCCGTGTCAGTAGTGGTGGAGCGCGTCTATCGCCGGCTTGTCGCGGAGCTGGTTTTCCGCTACAATGGGATCGTCGCTCACCCCCCCACTGGCGACGCTATCCCGCCCTACAAGGAGGACTACCGTGAAGCCGTATGCTCCGGCCGTTGGCTTCATTCTGATCGCGGCCGTCTCTCTCGCCACCGCGTCCACCTTCCACGTCGACCTGAACGGCGCGGGCGACTTCCTGACCATACAGGAGGGCGTCGACGCCGCGCAGTCGATCGGAGACACGGTGCTCGTGGCCCCGGGAGTCTACACCGGATCCGGGAACCGCGAGATCGATCTGCAAGGGAAGAACCTGCTCCTGAAATCGGTGGGTGGAGCGGATGTCACGATCATCGACTGCGAGTACGCCGGGCGCGGCTTCTACTTCCACTCGGCCGAGTTCTGGTACACCGTCGTTCAGGGCTTCACGGTCACCAACGGCTCGAGGTACGAGGGTGGCGCCGTCTGGATGCAGAACTCCTCCCCCGCCATCTGGGACTGCATCTTCGACGGCAACAGCGCGAACTTCGGCGGAGCGATGCACGTCGGCATCGGCGCGGCCCCGAACATCGAGAACTGCATCTTCAGGAACAACGTCGCGGAGGACTACGGCGGAGCGATCTACTCGTACCAGGGGCAGCCGTACGTCCTCGAGTCCCAGTTCATCGACAACGAGGCGGGCATCAACGGCGGGGGGATGTCGATCAAGGCATCGAGCTCCGTGCGGCTTCTCTACTGCGAATTCGAGGGGAACACCGCCCAGGACGGTGGAGGCATCTACGTGGGCATGCTCGGGTCGCCGGGCGGTGAGGGGTTCATCCCGACGATCATCTCGTTCTGCACATTCACGGAGAACGAGGCGACCAGGGGCGGCGCGCTCTTCTCGAACAGCTTCGCTCTCGTCTCGTTCGCGTTCTGCACCGTGATCCGGAACACGGCCGTCCAGGGCGGCGGGCTCTACTCGCACACCGACTACAGCGGCTTCTTCGACGTCCAGAACTGCACGCTCGCGTGGAACAGCGCGCACAACGGAGGCGGCCTCTGCTGCGCCGGAGACCCCGATTACAACATGACCACGATCTCGACGTCGATCATCGCGTTCAGCGACAGCGGGAACGCCCTGCACCGTCTCGGCTCCACGCCCATCACCGCGATCTTCAACGTGACGTTCGGAAACGCGGGCGGCGACCAGCTGTTTGGGAACAACCTCGTGGTCGATCCGCTCTTCTGCGACGGTCCCGGAGACGACTACAACCTCTGCGAGGACTCCATGTGCAGGGGGAACAACAACGAATGGGGCATCCTGATCGGTTCGCACCGCCAGATCTGCGGACCTTGCGGTACGCCCGTCGAGCACGCAACCTGGGGAGCGATCAAGGGAAGGTACCGATAGGACGACCGCGACCCCGTGCAAGTCCGACTTAGCGAAAGGCCCGGCCTGGTGGCCGGGCCTTCTGTTTGTGTGTGGGGTCTTCCAGGGAGCGCGGCCCTCACGGACCCGGCCCTCAGAACGCCCGAGTGAGCATGAGCCCGCCCCAGATGGGATTGCGCCTGTCCGCCCCCTTGATCTCGTTCGTGCGACCGCGCACGAGGAAGCTCGCACGGAAGTCAGCTCCGAGTTCGACCGTCAGACCGAGCCATCCCTCGGCGATCAGAGCGTTGAGTTCAGAGCGTGAGAACGTGACCTCGCTCTCGCGGAACTGCCCTGGAGAATCGCGTTGTAGACCCGGTACCAGAGGCTGCCCCCACGCCACACGTACATCTCCCGCCTCCCGCCCTCGTGCCGCACGGCGACGGGCGACCCCAGGCTCACGTACTCCGCCAGGTGCGGGTTGAAACTCCACCACGGGGTGTCGATCATCCCCCATCTCCACGCGAGCCCGACTCCGGCGTCGGTGGTGTACCCGAGGTCAGCCTCGAGCGATGCCTTGAGCTCGTGATCGAGTCCGAAGTGAGGTGGAGAAGCGATCCTCGGAAGCACCTGTGCTCTCAAGGCGGGTGACGGGCCGCACAGCGCGGTTGAGCGCCGGCGCGCGCGCGCCGAGCAGTGTGTGGAGCGCATCGTACTACGGGGAGAACCTGAGAGGAACGCGGATTCGCGCTCCCAGGATCATATGCCCTTATCTGAGAAGGACGACCTTCCGCGTCGCCGACGACGTGCCGGCCACGAGACGCACGAAGTAGATCCCCGAGGGGACTCGTCTTCCCGCCTCATCGACGCCGCTCCACGTCACCTCGTGCGATCCCGGCCCGTAGCGGCGCTCGGCGAGCACCGCTACTTCGCGTCCCGAGACGTCGTGGACCGCCACGCGGACGAAGCCTCCGTCTCGAAGAACGAGCGGAATGCTCGTGCGCGGCGTGAACGGGTTGGGGTGGGCCGCAAGGAGGAGCGCGGGCGCGTCGGCCGTCGCCTCGTCGCCGGGAACGCCCGCCCAGTGCGTGTGCTCGAGCCCTTCGTAGAGCCGCACCAGGCCGTCGCTCGCGCCGAGGAGAACGTCGAGCTCACCGTCGCCCGTCCAGTCGCAGAGGGCCGGCCGTGACCGCGGGGTTCCCGAGAGGTCGATCGGGACACCGTCGGCCTCGACGGCGACGTAACCCGAGAAGCTCGGGGCGACGTCGCTCGAGACGTTCGAGTAGAAGAGAAGCTGTCCGCCCGTGTTCCCGAGCAGTAGGTCTTTCCTGCCGTCGGAATCGAGGTCGAGAACCTCGGGGCTCGATCGGACCGTGGGCACTACCAGGTCCGCCCCGTCTTCCTGTGCGAACGTCTGGACGCGGAAGTCCGGCAGCGCGTCGAGCCCCTCGTTCAGGAACAGGTGGATCTTCCCGTCGATCCCTCCGACCACGAGGTCCTTCCGCCCGTCCGCGTTCCAGTCGGCGACGACGGGCGTCGCCCTCGAACCGATGTCAATGGCGACCTTGAGGCCGGGCTCCCCGACCTCGAGGAGGATTCCGGCGTCGAACTCGGGGGCCGCCTCGGTGCCGACGTTCGTGTAGATGACGAGCTTCCCGTCGGCCCGGCCGATCAGGAGGTCCTTCCTGGCGTCTGCATCCCAGTACACGACTCGGGGGAAGGTGCCCAGTCAGCCGCCGCCGACCACCTCGAGGGTGTCGCCCATTGACAGGGCGTAGAAGTAGTCGGCGAACTCGGGCGCGTTCTCCGCGCCTTCGTTCAGATAGATGCGTACCCTCGCGGGTGTGGTTCCACTTCCCTGTCCCACGACGAGGTCCGGGAGGTCGTCGTCGTTCCAGTCGACGAACGACGGGACGGAGTACCCCGGCATGTCGACGGCGATGCCGTCGGCGTCGACGAGTACCTCGGCGTCGAGGCGGAGATCGGCCCTCGCGCCGACGGATGCGGCGAGAATGCAGCCGGTCGCGATCGGAAGAACTCGTCGCGTCCAGGTCGAGACTGTCATGCGTCACCTCCGTGGTTGTCTTGACAAGTGTACCACGAAAGTGAGCGATAATCAAGACCTGCGGGAACATCTCCCGCAGCGCCCGGCCATCTCCTCGCGGACCGCGCGCCGAGGCGCGCCTCCGCTTCCGAGCTACCCCTCGACTCCCAGCCGGTCGAGCATGAACGCGTAGTCGAACGCGATCTCCTTCATCCAGTCGTACCGACCCGACGACCCGCCGTGCCCCGCTCCCATGTTCATCTTGAGGAGCAGCACGCTGTCGCCGGTCTTGGTGGCGCGGAGCTTCGCCGTCCACTTGGCGGGCTCCCAGTACTGGACGCGCTGGTCGTTCAGGCTCGCCGTAATCAGGATGTCGGGGTACTCCACGGCCGCGACGTTGTCGTACGGGGAGTACGACTTGATGTAGAAGTAGTACTCCTCTTCGTTCGGGTTGCCCCACTCGTCGTACTCGTTGACCGTGAGCGGGATCGTCTCGTCGAGCATCGTGCTGACCGCGTCGACGAACGGAACGCTCACGAGCGCGACGGCGAAGAGATCGGGCCGCATGTTCAGGACCGCCCCGATGAGGAGCCCCCCCGCGCTTCCTCCCGAGATGGCGAGACGGTCGCTCGTCGTATACCCCTCGGCGATCAGATGCTCCGCGCAGGCGATGAAGTCGGTGAACGTGTTCTTCTTGTTGAGGAGCTTGCCTCCCTCGTACCACTCCTCCCCCATCTCCCCTCCGCCACGCACGTGCGCCATCGCGAAGACGACGCCGCGGTCGAGAATGCTCAGCCGCCTCGACGAGAACCACGCGTCCATGCTCGCCCCGTACGCGCCGTAGCCTGACAGCGTGAGCGGCGCAGGCCCGTCCTCGAGCGCGTCCTTGCGGTAGACGATCGAGATCGGAATCTCGGTCCCGTCGTCGGCCGTCGCGAAGAACCGCTCCGTCTCGTAGAGCGACGCATCGTACCCGCCCAGGACTTCCTTCTGTTTGAGGAGCTCGGTCTCCCTCGTGTCCATGTCGTAGTCGAACGTCGACGCGGGCGTGACGTACGACATGTACTCGTACCGGAGAACGTTGGTGTCAAACACCTCGTTGTCGCCGCGCCAGACGGCGTACACGGGTTCCGGGAGCTCGATGTAGTGATCGGCGCCGGACTCGATATCGAGGATCCTGATCCGCCGGAGACCCCGGTCCCGCTCGAACGCGACGAGGTGGCGGTCGTGGACGTTGAAGCGCTCGATCTTGACGTCGCTCCGGTGGTCGATCACGGTCTCCCAGCGCTCGCGCGACGGGGCCCAGACCGGCGCCCGCACGATCCGGTAGTTCTTCGCTTCGAGGTTCGTCCGGATGTAGAAGTACTCGCCGCCGTGGTCGAGATAGTACTCCACGTCGTCCTCGATGGCGGCGACGAGCCGGAACTCTCCGGCCGGGTCGTCGGCCTCGAGGATGTACTGCTCGGAGGACGTCATGTTGGAGAGCGTGAGGACGAGGTAGGCGTCGCTCAGTGTCCGCGAGATGGAGACCCACAGCGAGGTGTCCGATTCGTGGTGGACGAGCGCGTCCTCGCGCGGCTCGGTCCCCAGAACGTGCCTCCAGAGCTTGTCGGTCCGCTTCGCGTCGTCGAACGTCGTGTAGAAGAGCGTGCGGTTGTCGTTCGCCCAGGCGAGGTCGTAGTCGATGTGCTCGATCACATCACCAAGGAGCTCGCCGGTGGCGAGGTCCTTGACGTGAAGCGTGAACTCCTCCGCCCCGGTCGTGTCGATCGAGTACGCGAGAAGACCGTGGTCGGGGCTCACCTCGATGTTCCCGAGCTCAAAGAAGTCGAGTCCCTCGGCGAGGACGTTCTTGTCGAGGATGATCTCCTCCTCGGCGTCGAGGTCTCCCTTCTTCCTGCAGTGGATCGAGTACTGCTTCCCCTCCTCCGTGCGCGAGTAGTAGAAGTAGTCGCCCTTCCTGTACGGGACCTCCTCGTCGGTCTCCTTGATGCGCGCGACCATCTCCTCGTACAGCTCCTCCTGGAGACGCTCGGTGTGGCGCATCATCGCCTCGGTGTAGGCGTTCTCGGCCTCGAGGTAGGCGATGACCTCCGGGTCGTCGCGGTCCCTCATCCAGTGGTAGTCGTCGACGCGGATGTCGCCGTGGGTCGTGTCGGCGTGGGCGGCCGCCATGGCGACGGGCGGCTCGGGCGGCTCCTGCGCGCACCCGACGCACAGCAGGAACACCGCTGTGAGCGCGACGGCGCACGCAGCGATGAGACGAGTACCTCTCACCGGCTTCTGCATCCCGGTTCCTTTCTGCTGCGGCCCCGACTCACGCGGGGCCGGCTGGTGTTCCCTCTGCTAGTGCCCCTCGATCCAGCCGACCTGGAAGTCCGGTTCGAGCCGTATCATCTCGAAGAGCGAGGCAATGAACTCGTTGCTGTCGCCCGCGTGCGCGGGGTTGACGTACTCCCAGACGATCTCGCTCCCGCGCGTGACCTCGAACGCCCTCCCGCGATCGGTCTCCGTGATGAGCGTGTTTCCGTTCGGGAGGCGGATGTTGGATCCGCACTCCTTCGAGAAGAAGCCCATGGGGTCCTCGGTCTGGTACCACCACGCGATGTCCTGCGTGACCGGGTCGAACTCCATCACCCGGGACGCGCCGTAGTAGCCGCGGTTGTCGAAGATGAGAACGTTGCCGTTCCGGAGGACCGTAGGCTGGTGAGGCTTCACCCACGGAGCCGTGAGACCCCAGACGACCTTCTCGGTCTCGATGTCGACGACGGCGATGACGTCGAGCTCGCGCGGGCAGATGAGGAGGTTGCCCTTGTCGAACCCGGGCACGCGGTCGGCGAGGCTGCCATCCAGAATCTCGATCGTGTTGGTGTGGAAGATGTCGCCCTTGTCCTTCATGCCCTCGAGAAGGTGCGCGTGCTCGGACTGCTCGAACGCCTCGAGGAGCGGGATGCGCCGGAGCTCGTTCCCGTCCGGATCGAGCACAGCGACGAAGTCGACGAGGACGGCGTGGTCCGGATTGATCCTCGGGACGATTGCGGGCTCCCGGATCAGCGTGTAGATCGTCCCGTCGTCCGCGACCTCGAGGTCGTGGTGCGCGCCGGAGAGGTACGCCCAGATGAGCTGGGAGTTCCTGTCGACCTTGATGAGACCCATGCCGTCGAAGATGGCCAGGACGTCGCCGTTCTCGAAGAGGTACGCGCGGCGCCAGAACCCCGCGCCCTTCGTCGAACGCGGGAGCTCCTCGCGCGGCCCCGTCCTCCACGCGTCGATGAACGCGTAGCGCCACTCGTGGACGACGTTGCCCTCCATGTCCATGAGGAAGGCGCCGGGGACGTGTCCTGACGTGAAAAAGTTGAGCCCCGCGTACGCGCGCGCCTGATCGTGAACCGTGACGCCCCTCTCGTCGGGCGCCTCGGTGGAACCGGAGAGGTAGCCGATCGACTTGAGCCTCTCGAACTCCTCACGCTGCTCATCGGTGAGCGCACCCGTCTCGGTCATCATGTGCCAGCGCCCGCCCGGGTCGGTCCACTCCTCGCCCGGCACGAGCGCGGCCTGGTCGCCTCCGGCGTCGCCTCCGGAGTCGCACCCGAGGAACGCGAGAACGAGGACGAAGACGAGGGACGCGATGCCGAGCGTGCGCGGCAGATGCGGGCGGCTGCGCTCGTTGTGGTGGGAATCAGGAAGAGGCACTCGTGATCACCTCGTTCGGTCTCGGGACCCGGGTCCACCATCGAGGCCGGGACGCGCGTGAGGCTCCACGATAACACGGACGGCGCGGCCGTCCAAGCGACGGGACCGCGCGATCCGGGCCCCGCTGCCGGCTTGAAGGAAACGGCCGTCTCAAGCGTCACACCCAGCGTTCCACTCCTCGATGCATCCAGCTTAACAAGAATGACAGATTCGGGTATAATCGAAGGTGAAGGGAGGGACCATCATGCGCACGAGACAGATGTTCATCACAGGCGTGACCTCGCTCATGGTCGTGAGTCTCCTGCTCCTCGCCGGGTGCGGGGACTCGATCACGACGAGTCCTCCCGGGTTCGTGAGCGACGAGGAGCTCCTCCGGGAGTTCCTGGACGGCGACGAGATGTTCGACGATCTCGGTCCGTACGAGGGAGCGCAGGGCGCGATCGACGGCGGCGGCCGAGACCCGATCGACCCGCTCATGTTCTGGCGCGAGATCAGGGATCGTCGTCGACATCACGACGTGGTCTTCGACCCGGAGACCGGCACGGCCGAGGTGACGATCGGCCGGACCGTCCGGGGCATCCTCCACATCGTCGACGAGAGCATGGAGGAGTACGAGAAGCGGTTCCAGCACAGGGGAGTCCGCTACGCGACCGTGGCGCGCGACCCCGACTGGGAGCCGCCGCACGACCCGCAGGGCCCGCACGGTCCTCACGGCCCTCACGGCCCTCACGGCCCCAACCCGCCGCACGGCGGAGCACCGGACCATCCCCACCCCCGTCCCCACGGCCCGTGGAGCCTGATGGAGGTCTCGGGGTTCCTGTCGCAGGCCGAGGAGTGCACGATCTCGATCGACTGGATCCGGCTCGAGGGCGAGAGCATCGACGTGACGATCACCGATCCTCTCGAGCTCCTGGCGGTTCCGGACGAGATCGCGGCATTCCAGCGGGGCGAGGAAGTGACGGTCACGGTGTCCGGACCCCCCGCGGGCTCGATCGTGTTCTTCCACACGAGACGTCATCGCTCGCCGCTCGCGTACGCGGACGACGGCACCTTCACCGGCACGTGGACCGTGATGCACCGCGGACGTCACACGGCTTGGGTCGAGGCGCTGGCGCACGGCACGATCTTCGATTCGGAGTACCCCGACGACGCGCTTATCTGGGGGACGCCCTACTTCGTCTTCAGCGAAGACTCCGAAGGCTAGAGGACAGACAGGCGCCGTTCTGAGGCGCCACGGTATCAGGGAGTCCGCGTCGCACGACGGCGCGGGCTCCTTCGCATGTGGGGACCCGCGGACCCGTACCCGTCGTCGCGCGTCGAGCAGAGCGTCGTGTCCAGCGGGGCCGCTCTCAGCTCCGCGCCTCGATCTGTCTGATGAGGTTCGTGAAGATGAGGTGGTGGAACGGCAGGAACAGATACCAGTAGGCCTTCCCGAAGAGGCCGCGGGCCTGGTAGTATGCGCTCACCGACAGCCTGCTCGCGTCCCCGTCGGGAGAGATGCCGAACTCGAGCCACGCCCGCCCCGGGAGCTTCATCTCCGCTCGGAGGAGGAGCATCTCGTCGGGCATCATGTCCTCGACCCGCCAGAAGTCGATGACGTCACCGACCCGCAGTCTCGACATGCTCCGCCGGCCCCTCCTCGACCCTACTCCCAGGAGAACCCGGTCGAACGCCCCGCGCAGCCTCCACATCCAGTTGCCGTGGAACCACCCCTCCGCGCCGCCGATGCGGCACATGGAGCGGAAGAGCGACGACGGGCTCTTCGGCGTAATGAGAGATCGCGACGTCCTGTACCGCGGTGACTCGTCGAGTTCGTGGAGCTTCAGAGAGAGCTCGTGCGCGGGAGGGTACGCGTCGGACCACCTCGTGCGGATGTCGTCCTGTTCCTCTCGCGACATGGCCCTCACGAGCGCCTCCCGGTACGACAGCGGCCGGAACGGCACGACCCCCGTGATCTCGTCCCCCTGACACACGACCTCGTTCTTCCCGCCCTCCAGCAGAGACCGAACGAGCGGGGCGGGCACCGGCGTGAGGAGGCTGGCCGCGTACGCGTAGAACCCCGTGCTGGAGATCGGCGTCCGGATGAAGAGCCTCCGTCTGCCGAGAAGGTCCGCCAGAATTCTGAGCATCTCCTCGTA
>JALGVN010000022.1 GCA_025774645.1 bacterium | reverse complement strand
CAGTGTCCGATTGCCTCTACAGGAAAATGTACCTCAGTACGAAGAGCGCCGCAAGGCAATAGACCAGCCAGTGGACCGAGCGGGCCTTCCCCGAGACCGCCTTGATCACGGCGTAGCTGATGAACCCGATGGCGAGCCCGTGGGCGATGCTGGACGTGAGAGGCATCACGATGATGGTGAGGAACGCCGGAATCGCGTCCGAGTAGTCGTCCCAGTCGATCCTCGTCACGCACTTCATCATGAGGCAGCCGACGACGATGAGCGCGGGCGCCGTGACCGGATGGAGGAGCGCGCCTGTCGTGCTCGCGTGGCCTCCGCCGAACATCTCCGCCAGAGGCGAGAAGAAGAGTGCGACCAGGAAGAGCGCGGCGGTCGCCACGTTCGCGAGTCCGGTCCGGCCGCCGGCCACGACTCCCGTTACGCTCTCGACGTAGCTCGTCGTCGTGGACGTCCCGACTGCCGCGCCGACCATCGTCCCGATCGAGTCGGTCGCGAGCGCCTGGTTCACCCTGGGGAGCTTCCCTTCCTTCATGAACCCGGCGCGCTCGCCGACCCCGATGAGTGTGCCGACCGTGTCGAACATGTCGAAGAACAGCAGCACGAAGATCGGCGCCAGGTACTCGACCCTGAGCGCGGCGAGCGGCCGCATCTTCAGGAACGTGGGCTCCATGCTCGGGAGCGCGAAGACCCCGCTGAATCTTATGAGCCCCGTCGCGAGTCCGGCGGCGCCGGTGACGAGGATCCCCCAGAAGATCGCGCCCCTCACCTTCGCAGACATCAGGGACGACGTCACGAACAGACCGAAGAGCGCCAGCAGGACCGGCGGTTCCCTCAGGTTGCCGAGCGCGAGGTACGAACCCGGATCGGTCTGGATGATTCCGGAGTCCTTGAGGCCGAGGAACGCTATGAAGACCCCGATCCCGGCGGCGGTCGCGTACTTCAAGGGCTGCGGGATCGCCGTCACGATGAGCTCCCGCACGCGCACGACCGTGAGGATGGTGAAGACGACGCCCGAGATGAAAACGATCCCGAGCGCGACCTGCCACGGGACGCCCATCGCCCCGCAGATGGTGAAGCTGAAGTAGGCGTTCAGTCCCATCCCAGGAGCGAGCGCGATCGGTTAGTTCGCGCGGAACGCCATGAGGAGGGTCGCGATCGCCGAGGCGACACACGTCGCGGCCATGACGGCGCGGAAGTCCATCGCCGCGCCCCCGGGCGCGGACAGGAGACCCGGGTTCACGAAGATGATGTAGGCCATCGCCATGAACGTCGTCGCGCCGGCGAGCAGTTCGGTGCGGACCGTCGTCCGGTTCTCCGTGAGCTTTGAAGAGCCGTTCGAGCATGGCGTCCTCCGTCGGCAGGAAGACGGGGGATGTCGAGGCGGACGTTCGCGACCTTAGGGGGCAGTATATGGAGGACGGTGGCGTTCCGATAGGAGGAAAGCGGACGGCCCGCCGGTCGCTGGGCCGCCCGCTTCTGAGGGAGGGCGAACGTCGTGATCCTGCTCGATCACCTCAAAGGGCGCCCGGAGTCACCGCGGTGCCGGCAGCGACCCCAGGCGCCAGGGGGTCCGGTCCTACATCGATCCGGGATCGACACCCTGGTGGAGCTCGTGGATGTCGATCTCGCCGTGCTCTTCACCGTCTTCGTCGTCCATGTCCATCTCGTCGTCGATTTGGATCTCGATGATGCGCTTCATGCCGGGGGCGCCCATCATGCCGCCCATGTCGCAGCCCATCTTGCCGCCCATCATTCGGCCGCCCATCATGCCGCAGCCCATCTTGCCGCCCATCTTGCCGCCACCCATGTCGCAGCCCATCCGGCCACCCATCATGCCGTCGCAGCCGCCACGGCCCATGCCGTGACCCCTACCACCGCCGAGGAGCCCGTGGATCTTGCGAGCGAAGCCGGCGTCGAAGATGGTCTTCTGATCGTCGTCGAGGAGCGCTCGGATCTCCTGGTGCTGACGAAGGCGCAGCTTGGCCTGATCAGTGTGGACCTTCGAGAATTCGTCGATCTTCTTCTCGATCGCCTTGAAATCGGGCGGGTCCTTCTCGAGGATGTCCTTCGCCTCGATGTGCATCGCCTTCATCCTGTTCGCGAGGGCGACTCTCTCCTCTTCGTACTTCGCCTTGATCGTTCCGATCTGCTCTTTCTGCTCCGCGGTGAACTCCGGCTGCATGCCCTTGCCGTGGCCCATGCCGTGACCGCCGTCGACGACGCACATGCGCTTCTCGACGACGCGCTGGGCAATGGCAGGGGCCGCGATGAGTCCTGCGACCGCTATGGTCAGAACGACCGCGATGAGGATCTTCTTCCGTGTCATGACCTTCTCCCTTTCTGTCGGCCGGATCCCCCGTCTCCCTACTGCTGCCCGGCCTGTCGTGAACTCTGCCGTCGTACACTCTGATGGGCGTCTTCGGTTTTCGATTCAGTGCACACGTCCGTCGTTCGCACACCCCCCAGATTAAGCAACCGGTATGCCAGATTCGGCCACACCCGTCTCACTTTTCGTCGAACGAGACAAGCAACGTACGGACTGCATGTTACGCGAGCGCTCGGCGGCGGCGGGCACGAACGATCGGCAGCAAGCGAGCGCGGTGGTGCGCAGGTCGTTCCCAGAGACCCGTTGAGGTGCGCAGGATATTCACACCCGTACCCGGACGCCCGGGTCCGCGCGACGGGGTCGACCGCGACCGGGTCGACCGCGCTAGAGATCGATCTTGTACTCCTTGATCTTGTTCTGGAGGGTCCGCCTGGCGATCCCGAGGATCTCGGCCGCGCGCGTGCGGTTGCCTTCCGTCTGCTTGAGGGTCTTCACGATGATGTCGCGCTCGACCTCGCGGATGGTCTTGCCCCCGCCGATGCTGTCGGCGCCGTCTTCGCCTCCCGCCGCCCGGATCCTCGCGGGAAGGTGTTCCGGGAAGATCGTCTCGCCGCGCGACAGTACGACCGCGCGCTGGATGGCGTTCTCGACCTCGCGGACGTTCCCCGGCCAGTCGTAGTTGAGGGCCAGGCGCATCGCCTTCGGTGACATCTTCTTGGGCTTCGCGCCCTGCGAGTGGGCCCTGAGGAAGTGCTCGACCAGGAGCGGGACGTCCTCGACGCGGTCGCGAAGGGGCGGGATCGTGATCGAAACGACGTTCAGCCTGAAGAAGAGGTCGTCGCGGAACCGGCCCTCGGCGACCTCCAGCTCGAGGTCCTTGTTGGTCGCTGCGATTACGCGAACGTCGATCGTGATGTCGTTCCCGCCGCCCACGTGCTGGAACGTGCGGTCCTGCAGAAACCTCAGGAGCTTCGCCTGGAGCGCCGGCGACATGTCCCCGATCTCGTCCAGGAAGACCGTTCCGGTGGCGGCGAGCTCGAAGCGCCCCTTCTTCTGCCTGACGGCGCCCGTGAACGCGCCGCGCTCGTGACCGAAGAGCTCGCTCTCGAGGAGCCCCTCGGGAATCGCGGAGCAGTTGACAGCGACGAACGGCTTGCGCGCGCGGTTGCCGGCGCGGTGGATCTCATGCGCGACGACCTCCTTGCCGGTCCCGCTCTCGCCGAGAAGGAGCACGCTCGCGTCGCTGTCCGCGACGCGGTGCGCGATCTCGATGACTTCGCGGAACCCGTCGCTCGCGCCGATGACGCCGGTCGAGGGTTCCGCCTCCTCGTCCGTGCTCTCGTCCGGGGCGGCCGACGCCTTGGCGAAGCGCGCGATCACCGCCCGCACCTCGTCGATGTCGATGGGCTTCGTGATGTAGTCGAACGCGCCGAGCTTGAGCGTCTTCACGGCCGTCTCGACCGACGCGTACGCCGTCATCATGACGACGCCGGTCTGGGGCGCCAGCTCGACCATCCGCTCGAGCGCCTGTACCCCGTCGATCCCGGGCATCCGGATGTCCATGATCACGAGGTCGTGGTAGCCGGACTTGAGCTTCTCGATCGCGGACTCGCCGTCGGGAGCCGTCTCGATCTCGTGACCGTCCTCCTCGAGCACGGCGGTGAGGAGCTCGCGCACGCTCGACTGGTCGTCGACGACGAGTATCCGTAGCCGTCCGGCTTCCATCAGTCCTCCCTCGGCGCTCCCACGGCGGGGAGCCGGATCGTGAACGTGGTGCCCTCGCCCTTCACGCTCGATACGGCGATGTGTCCGCCGTTCCTCTCGACGATCCTCGACACGATCGTGAGACCGAGCCCCGTCCCTTCCGGCTTCGTCGTGAAGAACGGTTCGTACAGCTTGCCGAGCTCGTCGTCGGTCATCCCCGCTCCGGTGTCGGAGACGGAGACCGCGACCTCGCGCGCGCCGGCGCCGCTCGCGACGGCGGTCTCGACGGCGAGCGTGCCGCCTCCCGTCATCGCCTCGATCGCGTTCAGGATGACGTTCAGGAACGCCTGCTTGATCTGTTCGGGATCGACGAGGACGTCGGGGAGGTCGCTCCCGAGCGCCGTGACCAGTTCGACCTTCCGGAACTGCGCGTCCTCGGAGACAAGCGAAATCACCTCTCCGACGATGGCGTTCGCGTCGGACGCCCGGCGGTCGGGGGCGACGGGCTTCGCGAAGTCGAGGAGCTCCTGGACGACGCGGTCGAGCCGCTCGACCTCCTCGATCATGATGTCGGCGTAGCGCTCTTCCTGCGAGCCGGGCGTGAACTTGCTGCGAAGGAACTGCGCGAACCCCTTGAGCGAACTCAGGGGGTTCCGGACCTCGTGCGCGACGCCGGCGGCCAGTCGGCCGAGCGACGCCAGGTGCCGCTCGCGCTCGACCTCCTCCTTCAGGGCCTCCATCTCCCGCAGGTCCTGGAAGAGGACGACGGTCCCCGACCTCTGGCCGTCCTCGTCCGCGAGCGACGAGGCGGCGAGCGCGACCGGGATCGCGTCTCCCCTGCCGCCGATCCTCGCCTCGGTCTCGAACGTGTCGCTTGCACCACCCATCACGCCGTAGACGCCGGCGCGGTCGCCGTCCGAGTCGAACGTCACGACCTCGTCGAACGCCTTCCCCTCGACCTCCCCGCGCGCGAACCCGAGGAGAGACCTCGCCCTGGTGTTCACCGTCACGACGCGCGCGTCGGAGTCGACGGAGACAAGCCCGCTCCCCATGCTCTCGATCACGTTGGTCGTGTACGAGCGCATGTTCGCGAGCGCGGTCCTCACCGAACGGTAGTGCGTCATCAGAAACAGGAAGTAGATCGCGACGCCGGCAACCAGAAGGAGAATGCCGGCCATCGTGAACGTGTGGTTCCTGGAGGTCAGGAACGCCGCCTCGAGCTCGGACGCGTCGAGACCGACGATCATGAACAGGTCGACCGGAGCGCCCGGAGGAACGGGAGTGCTGAGGAGACTCCTGAGGCGCTCGTGGATGATCTCCTCGGCCTGGACCCTGAAGAGCGACGGCGGTCGGAACCTCGGACCGCGTCTCGGGAGCGCGCGGATCAGGGAGACGTACTCGTGAACGCTCCGCCCACCTTCGTCGGAGACGATGCTCGCCATCCGCCGGTCCTCGGGCCCCGCGAGGAGGACCTCGCGGCCCCCCCAGATGGTCCCGACCCGCTCGGGGTCGCTGTGCGCGACGATCGTCCCGTCCACGTCGACGATGCTGATGTGCGCGATCTCTTCGTGCTCCGCCGCCTGCTGGAGCATCAGGTCGAGCCGCGTGCGGTCCCAGTCGGGCGCGAGGAGGCTCGCCCGGAACGCGCCCCCGAGCGACCCGATCGCGAGGTGCGCCTGCCGGCGGAGGACGTCTTCCACCTGCTGCCTCCCCCGCTCGATGTCGCGGAAGGACGTCAGGCCGACGACGAGGGCGATGATGATGATGCCGACGACGATGGACGTGATCGGAAGGTAGCTCGCCTTCTTCGCGGGCATGCTCGCGGCTCCGTGGCGGCGGAGACCCGCGACCACGGGTCCCCTGACCTATCGGGTGTCCCTTCATTAGACACCACGCGGCGAGCGGAGAGCAAGAGCAAAGCCGGAACGCGGGTCTCAGTATTCACCGAGCGTGCCTGCACGCCTCGCGCGGCGGTACCCCCACTTGAGCGTGAGAAGCCCCGCAGCGAGCGCGACCGCCGCCGTGAGGCCGAGGAGGACAAGCGGACGAAGCAGGGAGGACGGATCGTGGTGTCCCGAGAGACCGGCGCGGGCGACGTGGAGGGCGTGCGTCGTGGGAAGGAAGGCGGAGATCCCGCGGAGCCACGGCGGGAGCATGTCGACGGGGAAGTACACGCCTCCGAGAAGACCGGCCGCGGCGCTGAATGCCCACGAGACGGGCTCGCCCTCCTTGGAGACCAGGATGACGCCCGCCGATACGAGCCCGATTCCACACATCGCCGCCGCGTAGAGCCCGACGGCCGCCACCGCGGGCAGCGAGAGACAGAGTCGGACGTCGAGAGCGGCGGAAGCGAGCGCCAGAAGCGCCGCTCCCCCGGCGCCCGCGATCGCAAGCTCGCCGAGCCCCGAGAGAAGCAGGAGCGCCGGCACGGGGACGCGCGTCGTCACGAGAAGCTCCAGCGTGCCCTGAAGCTGTTCCCTCCTCACGGTCGCACGGAACGACGAGAGCCCCGCGGACGCGATCCCGTGAACGATGACCCCGACGATCACGAACGACGTGTAGCTCGTCCCGTACCGTTCGACGAACCCGGTGCCTGAGGCGTCGACCACCCGGCCGACGAACGAGAACGTGACCAGGGAGAGGACGAGCGAGGCGAGACCGAGCGAGAGCTTGGCGCGGTAGCTCGCGTAGGTGGCGGCGCTCCTGACAACGAACGCCCACGCAACGCGGCAGGCCAGCCGGCAGGCGACCCCGAGGTGCGAACTGCGCCTCGGGGCGAGAGCCACACTGTGCTCGGCGACGTTCACGGCCGCCTCCGGCCACCGTCGAGGCGCACGACGCTGTCGCAGCAGGCGGCCTCGGCCGGGTCGTGGGTGGCCAGGAGGACGGTGCCTCCCCTGGCGGTCCGACGAGCGAACGCCCGCCTCAGAAGCGCGCGGCCGTCCGTGTCGACCGACGCGAACGGTTCGTCGAGGACGAGGATCCGGGGACCGGAGATCATCGCCCGTGCGACCGAGAGCCGGGCGAGAGCGCCTCGCGACAGCCTCCTCGCAGGGACGCTGAGATACGCTCCGAGGCCAAGCTCGTCGGCCACGCTGTCGATCGCGAGAGGGATGCGTCTACGCGGAACGGCCTCGAGCGTCGCGAAGAACGCGAGGTTGTGGCGCGCGGTGAGCCGCCAGTAGAACGAGCGCGTCGTGCCGAGCGAGACTCCTATCGCCCGGCGCACGTACCGCGGCTCCGAGACGACGTCGCGGCCCGCGACCGTGGCGTGGCCGCCGGTCGGCTCGACGAGGGTCGCGACGATCTTGAGCGCCGTGGTCTTCCCGCTGCCGTTCGGTCCAACGAGCGCCGCGATCTCCCCCGGGCCCACGACGAGCGAGAGCGGAGCGAGCGCCTCCGCCGAGCGTCCGTTCCTGCGATAGACCTTACGGACGCACTCGAGCCTGATCGCATCAGCGTCCCGCCTCACGAGTCGTCCCCCGTCCGCCGGACGAGGAGCCCCGTCGACCAGATGCTCAACAGGCCCTTCCGGAGGGACGCGACGACGATCTCTACTCGCCCGTCACCGTCGAGATCGGCGACGGCCACGCCGCCCGATCCTCCCGCGCCCGGAAGACCCGGCACGTCGACCGCGTTCCCGGTCGCCCCATCGATCACGAGAACCCTGTCCCTCTCGTACACGACCAGGCCGATGGTCCCGGCGTCCTCGCCACCGGCTGCGTCCCCCGGCAGTCCGACGGGGACGCACGGCTCGACGATCTTGCCGTCCACGTCGAGACGCCAGAGCTCGGTCTCGGTACGCGGGTTCCACGCGTAGAGGAACCCGTCGCTGCATCCGAAGACGAGCTCCCGCCCCGGCCCGTCGCGGAGGTGCACGTCGGCCATGGCGATGACCGGCTCGCCCGTCCGCGCCAGCACGTCCTTCACGCTTCCCGGCACGTCGCTCCTGGCGATGTGCGCCGCGTGCGACTCGGCCCCGAACGGCGCCGAGCGCGCGAGCACTTCGCCGGTCGCCCCGTCGAGCACCACGACCGCACCCGCGAAGCAGCCGACCGCCACCTCGTTCACGCCGTCGCCGAGGAGGTCGGCGACGACGGGGTCGCTGCTCGCGGCGCCTTCCGGCACGAGCGTCCCCTTCTCGCCGAGGACCGCCTGCCAGACAAGCGCGCCCGCCGGCGTGAAGCACGCAAGGACGTTCATGTTCTCGACGACAAGCACCTCGTCGAGACCGTCCCCATCGACGTCCCTGAGCACCGGACGGCTGAACCCGTCGTCGAACCGGCATTCCGCGGGCGCCGCCCGCTTCGTCCAGAGTTCTGGTGACCGGGCAGCGCCGGTCCCGACGTCGAGCAGAACCGCGCCCGACAACGCGACCAGGATCTCGTTCCGCTCTTCCCCGGCTGTGCAGACGACGTCGGGCACGCCGTCGCCGTCGAGATGTCCGACGGCCACGTCGCCCACCGCGCTCAGCAGACGGTGCGCCGACCGCGCCGCCCCGGTCGCACCATCGAGCAGGAGGAGCTCGTCCCCCACACCCGCCAGGATCTCCGCACGCCCGTCCGCGTCGAGATCGGCGGCCTCGATCACCACGCGCGTCTCGAACCCGACTCGCCAGACCTCGATCCCGTCTGCGCCGACGAGCACGAGATCGCTCGGCTCCTGTCGGCGCCTGCGAACGACGAGCAGATCGACGGCGCCCGCGGCGAAGCGCCCCGGCGTGACGATCGAGACCCCGCGGGCCGAGAGCGCGAGGGACGTCTCGCCGAGGAGCTCGCAGGGCGGCAGCTGTGAGGAGGCGAGCGCGCCGCCGACCGCGAGCGCGGCCGTCACCAACGTGGCCGCAAGAACCGCAGGAACCAGGCACGTGCGTCTCATGGTCCTCCCTTCTCCGATGGCGCCGAGGGGCGGACTCAGTAGTCGAGGTGACAGAAGTCGGCGGCGGCGCACCCGGCGACGTCGGACCCGCAGTAGTCGACCGCGCTGCATCCTCCCCAATCAATGAAGATGCGGCAGATCTCCGTGTCCCCAGTCCGTCCGGCGTCGCGCCGCGCGATTCCGTTCACCTGCTCGAGATGTCTCATGCGTCCCGCCCCTCCCGTGCTTTCGTCACCGGACTCCGCAGTCCGGTAGGCCGGCGCGGCCGACAAACTGGAAGCCGCGTGGCAGACCTAGTAGTCGATCAGGCAGATGTCGTCGTGGTTGCAGTCCGAGAAATCGAACGCGCACTGATCGATGTTGTCGCAGTCGCCCCAATCGATGAAGATGTAGCAGCCGAGCGGTATGGTCGACATCCGCGTCGTCCCCGCCGGGGACGCCCCGTTCGCAAGCCTGAGATGCTTCACTCTGACCACCTCCTTTCACCCCACACCCCTCACCTGACTCACGTCGTGTCGACGATGCACCCGTCGTAGCTGACGCAGTCGCTCTCGAAATCCAACAGCCAGCAGGTGTCCGTCCCCGCGCAGCTGCTGTAGTCGACCAGACACAGGTCGCGCCCCGACTGAACGCCCTTCGCTCCGCCCGCCTGACTCCAGCCGTTTGCAAGCCTCAGGTGCTTCACGTTCCTCACCTCCCCTCCGCGTTCGTCCCTGGTTCGCGTCACCGCCGCCCGCGGGGTCTCTGCCTGTCGCGCCGTGGCGCGACCTCGGGCCTCGCGTCCCCGCGCGCCGCGGCCGAGAGCATGTTCCGCCTGTCGTCGGGAAGCGATGCGTAGATCCACATGGCGAGTTCGAAGATCCTCCGCTTGAGCCGACAGCGCGGGGCGTCAGCTCCGACGGCGTCCTCGGCGGACGCGTCGAGATCGTGGAAGCACGGACCGCCGCAGAGGTGGACGGCCCAGCAGTCGCCGCAGGCATTCGCCTCGCTCCGGAAGCGCCGGAGGATGTCCCCGATCCTCCGGCGGTCGGGACCGCGCTCCACGTTCCCCACCGAGAAGGCGGGGTCGCCGGCAAATCGGTGGCAGAGTGAGAGAGCCCCGGAGGGGTCGACCGAGACGTACCTCGTGCCGGCTCCGCACGGAACGCGCCGACGCGCCCCGGTCTCGAGAGCCAGGACGGTCTCCGTGAAGTTCCCGGTCGACGGACGACCCCCACGCGTGACCGCGTCGAGCTCCGCTGCCGCAAGATCCTCGAACTCCTTCGCGAGACGATCCGCGAAGCCGCGGCTCATCGCGCGGCCGCTCACCGGAGCAAAGTGAACGACGGAGAACCCGAGACCGCGAAGGTGTTCCACGATCTCAGGGAGCGGCCGTGAATCCGGCGTGACGGTCGCCCGCGCGCCGACGCGCATCTCGACCGGCAGCCGCCTCAGGTTGCCGGCGATCGTCTCGTACGATCCGGTCCCGTCGCGGAAGACCCGATGGGCATCGTGTTCCTCCGCGCCTCCGTCGACGCTCACGAGCACCCGCACGCCGCTCGAGTGAAGGAACGACGCGTTCTCCTGGGTGAGGAGCGTCCCGTTCGTCGTCATGTGGAACGAGACCGCCCTCCCCTCCGCCCTCGCCCGTCTCCTCGCGTAGTCGATCACGTCTCCGATGAGAGAGAGCGCGAGAAGCGGCTCTCCTCCGAAGAACACGACGGAGACGCGCGGTTCCCCGACCGACTCCTCCATCAGGAGATCGACGGCGCGGAAGGCGGTGGCCCGGGACATCGTCCTCCCGTCGCCGACTCCACCCACGCCTCCACGCGCCGCGAGGTAGCAGTAGTCGCAGCTCAGGTTGCACCGGTCCGCGAGTCCCAGAGCGATCGCGGTCAGGCTGGACGAGGCGCCGGCGTCGGCCCAGGCATCGCCGGCGGACCACCCGGCGGCCGGACCCCTCGCCTCCTGCCCCCCGTCCCCCGGGAACTCCACCCCCGAGCCCGGGCACGGACGCGCGAGCGCCTGGAGCTCCCCCAGAACCTCCCCGACGACGTCCTTTCCGGCGTTCATGTTGAGCACGCCGAGTCCGCCGGGATCGCGACCGCGCCTGAGCCACGCGACGACATCCAGAACCGCCGGGTCGGCCTCGAAGAACAGGCCCGACTCTACGTCCAGCACGAGACCGCGGCCGCGTACCTCGAACGCGTGGATCCTGTCGGCGAAACCGGGAGAAGGACACCCGTCGCCGGAGACGATGACCGGCGCCGCGCTCGCGGCAGCGGCTGCGGTCACTGAGACCCGCCGCGTGACCCAACCGTGCCTCTCCCGCGACGCGTTCCGCCAGCGCTCGAGGTGCGAACGGAGCCCCTCGGCCCCGAACTCCAGCGCCGCTTGCACCGCCAGCCCGTAGTGGCGGTCGATCGCGTCGGCGACGAGCGCCAGCATCTCCGCTCCCGCCCGGGAAAGGAGGACGTCTCCCACCCGGCTTGCCGACGGCGGTTCGGCGAGACCGGCCGAGCGGGCAAGAAGCCACGCCGGGACCGACCAACGTCCCGCCTCCAGGTCGATCTCGAGATCCTCGAGGTCGTCCGCGAGCTGGTAGGCGGTGTGGAACCTCTCGATCACCCTCTCCATGGCGGGGAGCGCGTCGCTCCGCCCCGACAGCGCCGCGACCGCCGCGGCGCACACCTTGAGCGGCGACATCCCGCGGCCGAGCACCTCGAGCGTCGCAGGAAGCTGCTCGTCCGCGACCGCGTCCCGGCCCTTCCCCGACTCGAGAACATCCCTTCGCCATTCGAGGCTCTCGAAGTACTCCTTCAGGTAGCTCACGAACGACTCGACGAACGACCAATCCTCGGGGAAGAGCCTCCCGTACTCGCGCATGAAGAGGATCAGCGAGCGGTCGGACAGCCGGCAGCTCGACGGCGCAGGCGGCTCGTCTCCGTCCATGTCGTCGTCCTGCGCGAGGAAGTGGGCCGCACCGAACGCGTTCCCGAGCGCCATGGTCCTCGCGGCATCGAGGCCACCCTCGAACGGAAGAGCCTCCGCGAGGAAGAACGGCAATCTGAGGACGAAGTTGTCTCTCGTGATTCCGCGTTCGAACGCGGGCAAGCCGCTCGTCCCGGCGAGCTCCGGCGTGGCCGACCTGAAGCCGCTCGCAACGCGGCGGAGTTCGCTCCGGTGGTCGATCGCCAGGGCGATCGCTTCGGTGGTCGAGCCGGTGGTCGAACGCATGGAACTCCCGAAGGGGACGGCTTGGGGGTGTTCAGCTCGATGTGCGAGGGGACAGCGGGGCCGGACGTGAAGAAGCGCGGCAGGGACGCCGCGTGTGCTCGGGGTCTGTCGGGACGGAGAGGCGGAGCGACCGTTCCTGGACGAGGAGCGGCCGGCAGAGCAGTTGCGGGAGAATCATCTGCTTGCCTGCCGGCCGTTGTGGGCCAGCTCCGTCCCCAAAAGGTGAGAAGCAAGACGCTGACCAGAGTTGCTGAGTGGGACGGAGCCCGCGGAGAACCGCGTTGTGGTGCTGCTTGTGTGCGCGCCTTTCGGTGGGCGCTGACCGTATCCGTATCCTCTGTCTATATCGGTTACAGCTCTGGTGCTGATCGAGCTGTCGAGTTCTCAGCCGAGCACAGGCGATGCGATACCGATGAGCAGGATCACGACCATTACCTTTGTTCTCACTCTCGCCGTGCTCGGCATGACTGCCACCTCTATGTTATCTCCCCTGTGCTGCTCGAGGAGCCTCGGTGCGAGGAAGAGAGAAGCAAACCAAAGAGCGACCGGACTCGCCCCCCCTGCTTAGTTAACACCCTGGCCGCCTCTCCCTTCCATATTCAATTGTCAACTACACCCCCCTCTACCGCATAGGCCGTGCCAGAAACGGGTGAATGAGCCCTCAGCCACTCAGAAACTACTCACTTGTAACTCACCTGCATACAATCGGTTACGGAGACAGCCGAACATCCATTCAGGTTCGTGACCGAGCCTCATGACACGATTTCGACGGCAATTCAAGCCCTCTTGTGGACAAGCACCGTAACTCCTTCTGGAACAGCGAGTTGTGGAACCGTCGAGATTTTGACGCCTCGTCCGGTTTTGGACGCGCTGGAAGACCTGACGACGGGGGGACTGGGGTGGCGCGGACGGGGGCAGGTGGCTCCCCGCGGGCATGAAAAAGCCCCGGGCCGGCCCGGGGTCTGGTGGCGCGATCTCGGCGCGGCGGGGTCGGCGCTTGGGCCGCGTCCCTACCCGAGACCGTACTTCTTCATCTTCGCATGGAGGCCGGTCCTCGACAGGCCGAGAACGTCCGACGCCGCCTGCTTGTTCCAGCCGGTCCGGGACAGGGCCTCCAGGATGCGGCTCTTCTCGAGCGCCTCGACCTCGTTCTTGAGCGAGCGGCGGTGCGGCTCGTCGTCACCCAGGGTGATCTCGTAGCGGTTCCGGAGCTCGGGACTGATCTTGTCGATCCCGATCATCTCGCCGTCGGCCGCGAGCGCGACCCCGCGCCGCACCTCGTTCTCGAGCTCCCGGACGTTGTTCCCGCGCCAGTCGTAGCGCTGGAAGATCTCGCGGACCTCGCGGCTGAACCCGGGGATGTGCTTCCCCTCGCGCTTCGCGTAGAGCTCGCGGAAGTGCTCCATGAGGGCCGGGACGTCGTCCGGGCGGTCGCGCAGAGGCGGTACCTGGATCACGACCGCGCAGAGGCGGTAGAAGAGGTCGCGCCTGAATCGTCCGGCCTTGACCTCCTCGGCGAGGTCCTTGTTGCTCGCGGAGACGACGCGCGCGTCGCTCGTCCTCGTGACGCTCTCCCCCACCCGGCGGTACTCGCCGTTCTGGAGGAACCTCAGGAGCTTCACCTGGAGCTGCTGGCTCATCTCGCCGATCTCGTCGAGGAAGAGCGTCCCGCCGGCCGCCGCCTGCACGAGACCTTCGCGGTCGCGGTCGGCGTCGGTGAACGCACCCTTGACGTGACCGAAGAGCTCGCTCTCCTGCAGATTCAGCGGGATGGCACCCGCGTTCAGCGCGACGAACTTCCCGGTCCTGCTGCGGCCGTCGACGTGGACGGCACGTGCGATGAGTTCCTTCCCGGTCCCGGACTCGCCGCGTATGACGATCGGGACGTGGCTGTCCTTGAGGCGCTCGATGTTCGCGAGGATGCGCAGCATCTCCGCGTCGCGGGTGATGAGCCCGGCGTGGTTCGGGGAGTCGCCGAGTTCCTGCGCGAGCGCGCCGCTCTTCTTCCACGCGACCGACTCGCCGACCCTGGAGAACGCGAGGCCGAGCATGCGCGAGGCGGCGGCGATGAACTCGACGTCGCTCTGCGTGAACGGCGCCGGCCGCTCGGACTTCATCCGATCCGCGTAGAGAAGATACGTCGTGCCGCGCGCGCCGCTGACCTCCGCGGGGATGAGCGCGATGGCGGCGACGCCCGGCGCGAAGTAGGCGTCCGCGGAGCGCGGGTCGCTCACGATGAGCGGCCTCGTGTGACCGCGGTTCCCGACGGTCGTGCGCACGAAGCGGGTGACCTCGGCCACACCGCGTCCCGTGCGGTCGACCGACGTGGCGACCGTGGGACCCGTGTCGTCGGTGAGCGAGTAGAGAACCAGGCGATCTGCCGGGACCGACGCCGCGATCTCGTTCGCGAACTCATTGAGGTCCTCGGCCTTGGGCTCGGTCGTCTCGAGGAA
The DNA here is from genome assembly GCA_025774645.1 of bacterium. Taxonomy (GTDB): domain Bacteria; phylum Joyebacterota; class Joyebacteria; order Joyebacterales; family Joyebacteraceae; genus JALGVN01. The sequence goes on along the minus strand of JALGVN010000022.1, from coordinate 2,870 downwards.
GCGATACCCCTCGGCGATCGTCGAGTATCGGCCCTGGCGCGAGACGCCGGCCTCCTCGAGATCGGCGTCGAGTTCCTTCAGGATGGCGTCGATCTCGGCGAGCCCCTCGCTGTCGCGGCTCACCTCCATCTTGAGGCGAGCCCTGTCGAGCCACGTCCTCGCCCGGTCGAGCTGGCCGCCGCGCTGGAGTGCCTTCCCGCGCTCGAGCTCGCAGCGCGCCACCCAGTCGCCGGCGCCGATCCGCGTGAAGATGGCCTCTGCCGCCGAGAACCGGGCCTCGATCCTGTCGACGGGGAGGTCGCCCGCAGGCGAGGAGTCGCGCATACCGACGGCGTCGGCGAACGCGGTCTTCGCGGTCTGGAACGACTCGCCGGTCCTGCGAAGGATGTCCTCGGCGCGGTTCACGAGGACCTCCGCGGCCGTCCGCTCGCCCTTGGCGTAGCAGATGCTCGCGAGGACCCTCAGGAACGCCCCCTCCTCGAGCCTGTCGCCGAGCTCGCGGGAGAGCTTCACGCCGTCGGAGCAGTCGCGCTCGGCGTCCTCGATCCTGCCGAGCGTGAGGAGCGCCTCGGCACGCCGGCGGAGGACCTCCGCGACGACGTCGCCGTTCGAAGCGAGGCGGTAGGCGCAGCCGAGCGCCCTGTCGAGGGTCGCGAGGGCCTGCTCGTGCTCGCCCTGGTCCATCTCGAGTTCGCCGATGTACTCCAACGCGAGAGCCTCGGCCCTCAGATACCCCTTCTCCCTCGCCAGCCGGAGCGCGTCCTCGAAGAGCTCTCGCGCCGGACCCGCCTCTCGCCGGACGCGGTAGACGTTCCCGAGCGCCGTCTTCGCGGCGACGAGACCTCTGACCGCGCCGATTCGCGAGTACGTCTCCTTGGCCTCAGTGAGCATCTCCTCGGCCTCCGCCCACCGCGACAGGCGGTAGAGCGTGATACCGACGTTCGTCAGGCGGTCGGCGATCGCCATCGAGCGCCCGAGCCTCCGGTCGATCTCGAGCGAGCTCTCGAGGTACTCGAGGGCGCCGTTCAAGTCGCCGGTACGCTTGGCGAGGATGCCGAGGTTGTTGTAGGCAGCGGCGAGGCCTGACTCGCTCGCGAGCCTCTTCTGGGAGACCAGATAGTCGGTGAAGTAGTCCCTGGCGGCCTCGGTGTTCCCGATCTCGGCGTTGGCGATGCCGAGCATCTTGCCTGCCTCAGCCAGAAGATGGCTGTCGGGACTCGTTCTGAGCGCGTCGTATGCCTTCTGGGCGGCGCGCAGCGCCTCTTCGTAGCGACCGCTCTCGATCTCGATCCTCGCGAGGACGACGTTGGCCTCCGCCCACGACGTCGCTTCCTCGTCCTCGAGCTCCAGATCGTCGAGCTTCGCGCAGAACGCCCTCGCCTTGACGTAGTTCCCGAGCCCCAGGTGGCACTTCGCGATCCGGACGTAGAGATCCGCGGCCTCGTCGTCGGAGAGCGTGGAACCCAGCTCTTCGCCGGCGGCGCGGCTGTAGTACCCGAGCGCGTCCGTGTAGCTGTCGGACTCGAGATAGACGTCGCCGAGCCGGATCGCGGTCAGCGCGGCCTCGCGCGCACTCCGCGACTCCATCGCTCGGCGGAACGCCTCGAGCATCTCGCGTTCGGGCTTATCGTCCGGTCGTCGTTCAGCCACTTGTCGGCCTCGCGTAGCAGGGAAGAAACGCTTCGGCTCCCGGCGCCAAGGCGCCGGCTGTTGCTACAGAGTGGCGAGTATGTACTTCATGTGCATGAACGCGAAGCGGAACTGCGCGTAGAACGTCGCGAGCCTCATGCTCAGCTGCCGTCCCATGGCGTTCCCTTCGCCACCTTCGCCTTCGCCCTCGCCCTCTCCGCCGTCCTCCTCGGGAGGCTCGGGCACGTCGTCGTCGCCTTCGTCGCCTTCAGGATCCGCGTTACCCCAGCGGTCGTCGTCGCCGCCGTCGTCGTCCCTGAACACGACCTGGCCGCACGCGCCAGAACCGTTTGAGGAGTACTCGATTGTGTTCCTCGCCGAGCTCGTCGTTGCCGTCAGCAAGACAAAGCCCAGCGCGAGAACCACAAGCAGAGCAAGGGTGCGCCTCGTCATCATCGGCTTCCCTCCTTGTGGTCTGCCCTCACGGGGTCATCATCCACGGGTCGATTGTGTGCCGCCGGGATTCGCGTCATAGAATCTCGCCCGGCGGCGAGTGACGCTGGTACTAGGGGGGTTTCCGGTGGGAAGGCTGGGTAACCTTCCAACGTCAGTCTACCATTCAGGGGCGATTCCGTCAATGTCGAACCCAGGACACACGAAGTGCATAAATGATGCCCGGTCACGAACCACCCTCCCCCATAGTGCCCTTGACAAACCGCGTCATCGACTCCAGGCACCGCTCGAAGATCGCGGCGCCCTTCGCGGCCGTGGCCGCCCCCGGATACCCTTCTGCGCCGGTCCATCCCGCTGCCGGCGGACCCGTCCCCACACCCTCCGGAAACGCCCTGAACCGCCCTTCCTGCTCTTCCGTACCGCTCTCCGGGACTCGCTCCTTCCTCACTCTGTCCGGGAACAGATGCAGCGCGAGCGACGTCTCGACCTCTCCCGCGTGCTCTACACCCTTTTGATGAGTGAGGAGGTCCCCCGTTTCCACCCAATAGGGGAAGACGACGAACACCTCGCAAACATTCGACTCGCTGAACGGAAGGGCGGCCTGCTTGATGGCCTCGTGATGGGCGAACCCGTAGCCGTCGGTCGCGCACCCGTGCGCGGTCACGATGAAGAACCGGCGGAACCCCTGCCTCGACCAGTCGGCCAAGAGGGACCGGAGCGCCTCGCGCAGGCCGTCGAACGAGAACCCGGCGGTGCCGGGCACGAACCGGTCACAGGGGAGATTCACA
>JALGVN010000181.1 GCA_025774645.1 bacterium | reverse complement strand
CGTGCGCGTCGGCCCGGTCGGCTCGCGTCCCCCACCTGCCCACCTACCCGCGCGCCGCCTCGACGAACGCCTTCGCTCGCGCGAGGTCTATCGGGTTCGCGGCGCGGCCGCTCGTCATGACCGCGCTTCCCACGATGATGCCGTCGGCCTCGCGAAGCACGGCTCCGGCCGTCTCGGCCGTTACCCCGCTCCCGACGAGAACCGGCGTGGCCGGCACCGCGGCTTTCACCCGGGTAAGATGCTCGGAGGCGGCCGGCGATCCGGTCGCCTCTCCAGTCACGATGAGCGCCGACGCGAGTCCTCTCTCGACCGCGTCCTTCGCCGACTGCTCGAGAGAGATGTTCCCGAGCGGCGCGGCGTGCTTCACGAACACGTCGGCGAAGACCGCGAGGCCGGGCGACATGTCGCGGATCGAGAGCATCGTCTTCATCGCCTCGCCCTGGATGACGCCCTGATCGGTCACCGCGACGCCCGTGTGGACGTTCACGCGGATGAAGCGCCCGCCGATGGCCGCCGCGACGGCGACGGCGGACTGCCCGTCGCTCCGGAGCACGTTCACGCCCAGGGGAAGATCCACGGCTTCGGCGACCCTCGCCCCGGCGGCTCCTAACCCTGCTACAGCGCCCCTGCCGGCGAAACGCCGTGCGAAAGGCACGTCGCCGAAGTTCTCGAGGATGAGGCCGTCGAAGCCGGCCTGCTCGAGCGCCCGCGCGTCTGCCACCGCCCGCTCGAGGACGGCGCCCGCGTCCCGTCCCCACCCGGGGCTCCCGGGGAGCGGCTCGAGGTGGACCACACCGATCAGCACCTTCTGCCGCGCGAACATCGTCTCGAGGACTGCCATGCGTCCACCTCTCGGGCGAGCCCGGCGGCGCGCCGCCGGGCTCTGCCGTTTCTTCATCGCGCGTCGTGCGCGCTCGGTCCTGCGTTCCCCCGCGCCGGCCTCTCTCGCGCTAGCCGCGGGTGAGCGACGCGACCGTCTTCTTGTCGAGCTTCTTGACGACAGCGGTGACGAGCTTGACGACGCTGTCGTAGTCCTTCCTGTGGATGACCCCGACGTGCCCGTGGATGTACCGCGCCGGGACGCCGAACGTGAGACACGGCACGCCCTTCCTGTTGAGGTGGATGATGCCGCTGTCGGTCCCGCCTCTGGCGAGCGCGGTCAGGAAGTACGGGATCTTCATCTTCTCGGCCGTGTCGATGACGAGGTCACGCAGACGGCGGTTCGGGATGACGCTCCCGTCGAACACGAGGATGCCTGCGCCTGCGCCGAGCTTCTCGTCCGTGTCGCCGAGGCCGGGCGTGTCCTTCGCGATGCAGACGTCGACTGCGAAGCCGACGTCCGGGTCGACCATGTTCGCGCTCGTCCTCGCTCCGCGGAGTCCGACCTCCTCCTGCACGGTCCCGACACCGTAGAGGGTGTTGGGGTGGGTCTTCCCGATCTTGGTCAGGACGTCGATGACCGCCGCGCACCCGATCCGGTCGTCCCACGCCTTCGCGAGGTAGGTCTTGGGGTTCCCGAGGATCGTGAAATCCGAGATCGGGACGATCGGATCGCCGAGACGGACGCCGAGCTTCTTCTGAATGTCGAACTTGCCGGCGGCTCCGACGTCGATGTACATGTCCTTGATATCGAGGACCTTCTTCCTCTCCTCCGGGGTGATGATGTGCGGCGCCTTCGAACCGGTCACGCCGACGACGTCGCCCTTGCGCGTCCGGACCAGCACGCGCTGCGCGAGCGCGACGTGTCCCCACCAGCCGCCGAGAGGCAGAAAGCGGATGAACCCGTCCTTCGTGATCGACTTCACCATGAAGCCGACCTCGTCCATGTGCCCCGCGATCATGATCTTCGGCGCGTCGGCCTTGCCCTGCTTCGTGGCGACCATGCTGCCGAGGCGGTCGTAGGAAATGTCGGCGACGCCCTTGAGGTGCCCGGCCATGATGTCGGCCACCTCGTCCTCGAACCCGGGAACGCCGTTGGCCTCTGTCAGTTCCTTGAAGAGCAGTTCGGTCTTGTCCACGCGGCTCTCTCCTTGATGAGCGCGCCCACCTGCGCTTCTCGCGACTCGCCCTGTGAGGACCCCGGAGGCGCTTCCGGACCGTCCCGGACCTCCAGGAACCCCGGGGCCGGGAAGCCCGGCGGGGCCCGCAGTCTGCTGTTTCCGGCGAATTGGAGCGAGTCTAGCGGTCCCCGACCCGGGAGTCAAGGACGGGCCGGCCGCGGGGCGTTCTCAGGGCGGGTAACGCCATCTCTGGGAAGACGAGCGCCACCCCGAGACGCTGGTACGCTCCTTGCAAAACGATATCACTTGCGGTCCGCGGAGGGACCGGGTACAGTCTACTGAAAGTTTACAGGATGGCCAGCAACACAACACAACATGGAGTGACTTCGAGTGCCTTCTCGTGCGGATACCAGTGTGCCCTCGCAAGCGCGAGAGCTTGTCAGGAGCGACGACGTGGATAGGGTCGTCAAACTAGGGTTGATCGGCGCAGGAGCGTGGGGGAAGAACCTCCTCAGGACGTTCGCGACCTCAGAACGCGGCAGGCTCCTCGCGTGCTGCGACTCCAACTGCGGGTTTCTGGAATCGCAGCTCAAGGCTTTCGACGGAATCGCGGCAATGGAAGACCCGGAGGGTATCTTCTCCTCGAGCGAGATCGAGGCGGTCGTCATCGCGACGCCGGCCGTGTCTCACTTCGAGCTCGCCCGCCGCGCGCTCCTCTCGGGCAAGGACGTCTTCGTCGAGAAGCCGATGACGCTCGCCCTCGACGACGCGAAGGAGCTGGTCGCGCTGGCTGAGGCCGAGAAGCGCGTTCTCATGGTCGGCCACCTGCTCGAGTACCACCCCGGCGTCGTCATGATGAAGGACCTCCTCGACCGGGGCGAGCTCGGCGATCCGTACTACCTCTACTCCGAGCGCGTGAACCTCGGCAAGATCCGGGAGGACGAGAACGCACTCTGGAGTTTCGCGCCCCACGACATTTCGATCATCCTCTACCTCCTGGACGAGGAACCGCTCGAGGTCGCCGCGTACGGGGCGGCGTACATCCGGGAGGAGATCGAGGACGTCGCGTTCCTCTGGATGCGCTTCGCGAACAACAGAATGGCCCAGGTGCACGTGTCCTGGCTCGATCCCCACAAGATCCGCCGCACGACGCTCGTCGGGAGCAAGAAGATGGTCGTTTTCGACGACATGGCGCCGTCTGAGAAGATCCGGATCTACGACAAGGGAGTCGAGCCGAACGGGCGCACCGTCGGCTACGCGGAGTCGTTCACGCTGAGGTTCGGCGAGGTGACGGTTCCGGCGCTCAATATGCGCGAACCGCTCAGGCTGGAGTGCGACCACTTCATCGACTGCGTGCTGACCCGCGAGACGCCTCGATCCGACGGACACGACGGTCTCAGGGTGGTGAAGGTCCTCGATGCCGCCCAGAAGTCCCTCAAGTCGGGCGGGATCCCCGTAGCCCTGCGCTAGCTCCCACGACGAAGGACTACACGAGACGCGCGGGGCCGCGAGGCCCCGCGAACCGAAAGGATGACATCCGATGGAGAGGTACATCGATCCCACGGCGACCCTCGGTGACGGGACGAGCGTCGGCTACTTCACGGTGGTCGGCCCGGACGCGCGGATCGGAGACGGCTGTGCGATCGGACACAACGTCGTGATCCACGCAGGGACGGTGATCGGGAACAACGTGAGGATCGACGACAACTCGGTCGTGGGCAAGCTCCCGATGAAGGCGGCGCTCTCGGCGACGACCGACGGGGCCGAGGTGCCGGGCGCCCTCATCGGCGACGGCTGTCTCATCGGCGCGTGCGTCGTCGTCTACGCGGGCTGCGTCCTCGGCGACAGGGTCCTCGTGGCCGACCTCGCGTCGGTCCGCGAGAACGTCACGATCGGCGAGTTCACGATCGTGGGCCGGGGAGTGACGGTCGAGAACCACTGCACCATCGGACGGCGCGTCAAGCTCGAGAGCGAGTCGTACATCACGGCGTACTCCACGGTGGGCGACCGCGTCTTCGTGGCGCCTGGCGTGCTCACTTCGAACGACAACTTCATCGGGCGCACCGAGGAGCGTTTCAAGCACTTCAAGGGAGTCACGGTCGAGAAGGGCGGCAGGCTCGGCGTCGGAGCGGTCATCCTGCCGGGCATGACTGTGGGGGCCGACGCCGTGGTGGCGGCCGGTTCGGTCGTGACCTCGGACGCCCCCGCCCGGAAGATCGTCCTCGGCTCCCCGGCCAAGCCGCTCAGGGACGTCCCCGAGGATCAGCTTCTCGAGAACCAGGGCTGGGACGACTAGCCCGTGGGAACCGCCGGGCTCGTGGCCGCGTCCCGCGGAGTGCAGCGAGTACATAAAGCGAGGAGCAGGGGCACGCCGCCCCTGCTCCTCTGTTTTCCACCGGGCCCTACCCCATCTCTACTTCCTGCGCCTCCTCACCACGCCGACCATGCCGACGATGCCGGTCCCGAGAAGCAGGAGTGTCCCGGGCTCCGGAACGACTCCGGCTCCGTCGATGCCGTCGAACGTGCCGTTGAGACTGATGAGGTCGTTGCGGCACCCGAGCGTCCACTCGAGGCCGATCCCCTCGCCGATCCCGGAGTTCGTGAGCAGGCTCTTCGATATCGTCACTTCGAACACGTACGTTCCGAAGCCATTCTCCATGAGGCCGTAGTCGTAGCACTCGACGGAGGCCGCGCCGAGCGGCACGCCACCGGCGAAGTTCGACGGCCCGGTCTCAGCCACGAAGTGCGTGTTCGCCTGATACCAGTCGCTCTCTTCCGTGTCCGCCACTTCTCCGGTCCCACCGTCGATGTCGACACCGACGTCGTAGGTCCCCCCCCCGAGATCGATGGCCAGGTCACCCGGGACTACATGCTCCCCGAGGAATTCGATTCCGTCGGGGACCGGCAGAGACGTCACGACCACGATGTAGGCGTTGTATGCGTCGTCATCGAAGTACATCGCCTCGATGTCGAACTGCTCACCGCCGTACGGACGTCTGCCCAGGTGTGTGCTCCAGTTGTCGTCGGCGAAATACTCCGCCGTCTCAGACTCGGGCGCCCAGTCGTGGTTGAAGTCGCCGAATCGGTCGACGGCCAACTCCACTCCGAACCAGTCAGAGAGGAGCGCCGCTCCGGCGGGGACCGCCGAGAGCAGCAAGAGCACGCCCACGCGGACCGCCGAGAGCAGCAAGAGCACGCCCACGCTGAGAATCAGAACTCGTCTCATGGCATGCCTCCTGTGAGGAAGGACAGTGGAATCATGATCATGAACGCAAAGAACACCAATGCTCCTACTGCCAATGCTATGCCCGCTCTCATGCGATCACCTCTTCTCGTCAGCTCTTGGTGTCGGTGCACGAGGTGTTTTCCTTGACAACTTCAATAGTATCACACGTGGCGGGGCTTGACAAGTAGTTTTGTGGGTGCATTTGCTATATAGTAGCTTCCCTCCCTACACACGGGAGGTTACAAGATTCACCATCTGTGGGGTGCGTAGAGAGGCGGGTCTGAGAACCCTGCTCCCGGGAGCCCGGGAGCCCCAAACGACGTCGCCCGCGACCGGAGGGGCGGCCGCGGGCGGGTAGCGTGGGAGTGGCTGTGCCGGCTACCTCAGCACCGTGATCTTCCTTGTGACGACGGCTTCGGGCGTCCGGAGCTCAGCCAGGTAGACCCCGGCCGATACCTGACGACCCGACCCGTCGCGGGCGTCCCACGTGACCGTGTGATCGCCCGGCTGGAGACGGCCATCGGTCAGCTCCCGGACGACCCTC
>JALGVN010000021.1 GCA_025774645.1 bacterium | reverse complement strand
CTCATCTTCATGGCGCTGAACGAGTCGTTCTCGCCGGTGATCTCGGAGCTCTTCCACAACGACCGTCGTGAGGAGCTCAAGTCGCTCTACTCGTCGCTCACGCGCGCCATCCTCCTCGTCATCATCCCGGCGTTCATCTGGCTCGTCGGGTTCGGAGACGACCTTCTCAGGTTCTTCGGGAGCGACTTCGTTGCCGGCTACTGGACGCTCGTCGTGCTTGGGATCGGCGTGATGACGCGGTGCTTCGTCGGTCCCGTCGGACCGCTCCTCATCCTCTCGGGGCACGAGAGGTGGAACGCGGCGAACATCGTGGTCGTGACGGGCATGAACATCGGGCTCAACCTCTACTTCATCCCGCGCTACGGGGTCCTGGGCGCGGCGTTCGCGACGGCGATCTCTCTCGTCACGATCAACGTCGTCGCGCTCGTCGAGGTGCGCGGACTCATGGGACTCCTCCCCTACGCGCGCTCCTATTGGAAGCTCCTCCTCCCATCGGTCGTGACGCTCGCCGGAGTTCTCTGGCTCCGCGCCAACACGCCGGAGCTCCGGTTCTGGATGATCGCGCTCCTCCTCTTCGCGGTGTTCGGCGTGTTCCTCGGTCTCACGGCGGCGCTGGGGTTCGAAAGGGACGACAGGCTGATACTCGGGAGGGTGTTCGCGAGAATCGGGCTCGGGAAGAGCAACCGCGGCCGCGCTGCATAGCTCGGCCCGGCTCAGGCAACAGAACGTCCCCTCCCGGAGCGTCCTCCAGAGAGGGGACGTTGTTGTTTCGGTCGAGAGCCGCCGCCTTACGTCCCTAGAAGCCTCTCGTAGTTCTCCCTCGACTGCTTCGCCACGTCGTCGTGGATCGACTTCCCGTGGCTGTCCATCGTCACGACCGCGGGGAAGTTTTCGACACGGATGACCCACATCGCTTCCGGGACGCCGAACTCCTCGAGTTTGTGGACGTCGAGGACCTCGACCACAGAGCGTGCGAGCGTCGTCGCGATTCCGCCGACCGCGGAGAGGTAGACCGAGCCGTGCTTGCCGCACGCCTCCAGGGTCTTCGCCCCCATGCCGCCCTTCCCGATGACGCCGCGGACCCCGTAGCGGTCGATGACGTCGGCCTCGTACGGCTCCTCTCGGATGCTCGTCGTGGGCCCGGCTGCGACGAACGAGTAGACGTCGCCCTCCTTCTTCACGACGGGCCCGCAGTGGTAGATCATGCTGTCCTTGAGGATCTCCTTCACCTCGGGGCCGTCCGTCTCGATCAGGTACTTGTGGGCGGCGTCCCTCGCGGTGATCATGACGCCGGTGATCGACACCTCGTCGCCGGCCTTGAGCTTCCTGATCTCGTCAGCGGAGACGGGGAGCTTGATCTCAGTCATGGGACACCTCCCCTCCCTTGATCGTCATCGACGCCTTCCGATAGGCCCAGCAGACGTAGCTCACCGAAACGAAGAAGCAGGCCGGCACGCGATGGCGCTTCCCTATCTTGACACCGAGGACGGTCGTCTTCCCGCCGAACCCGCTCGGACCGACGCCAAGTTGGTTGAGCTCGGTGAAGAGCCGGTCCTCGAGGTCGGCGAGCGCGGGGTCGGGGTTCGTGTCGCCCAGGTCCCGCAGGAACTGCTGCTTCGAGCACGCGAAGCCCGCGCCGCGGTCCCCGCCGACGCAGACGCCGATGACGCCCGGAGCGCATCCCTTGCCCTGGGCGTTGAAGACGGCGTCGAGCACGCACTTCCGTACGCCGTCCAGGTCACGGCCGGCCTTGAGCTTCCCGTCCGGCAGCTTGTACTGGGCGCCCACGTTCTCGGAGCCGCCGCCCTTGAGGAGGAGTCTGACCTTGAGGCCGTCCTCGTCCATCTGGTCGAAGTGGAAGTAGGGCATCCCTAGCCCCGTGTTGTCGCCGGAGTTCTTCCCGGTCACGGCGTCGACGGCGTTCGGCCGGAGGTAGTACTTCGCCGTCGCCTCGGCCGACGCCTTCCTCGCCGCCTCCTCGACCTCCTTCTGCCGGAAATCGGGTCCGATCTCGACGAAGAAGAGGAGCGAGCCCGTGTCCTGGCAGATCGGCGTCGAGCCCTCCTCGGCCTGGCGGGAGTTCTCGAGCAGGAGCTTGAGCGTCGAGGCAGCCCCAGAGCCCTCGCCCTCGTTCGCGATTCCCTTCTTGATGGCCTCCTCGACGTCGGGCGGAAGGATGGTCGACGCCCTCCGGATGAGATCGAGGAAGTGCTCCGCGAGTCTCTCGTGCCCCATGGCCCCTCCTGACGGTCTGAGTGAGCGCGGCTCGGTTCAAGCCCGCGCCCGTGTTGTGAACGCGTGGTGAAGATGATGAGACACTCATTCTATCTGCCCCCGGTCCGGGGGTCAAAGCCAAAGCCCGGAGCCGTGGCAGCCAGGCCCCGACGGCCAACGCGACCTTGACATCGGCCCGGCCGATGTTAGAATGCGCCCGCGAGAACCAGGGACACGCGTACCGCCGCACGCGGCCCGGAACCCATCCATGCCACCGCAGACACAGGCTCTACTCGAGCCCGAAACGGACGACCCGGTGCCCGAGCCCGTGACTCAGGACACTCAGAGCGCGCCGCGCCGGCCGACGTCCGGCCCTCCGGCAGCCGCGGGCGCTGACCGTCGAAACCCGCTCGAAGTCATCCTCCGCGTTCTCGCGATCGCGATTCCCCTCTACGTCTTCCTCGTGAGCGTCAAGCTCATGGGCGAAGGGTTCGAGATGTTCGGCTCGGGGTTCGCTGAGAACCTCATCGCGACGACGTCGAACCCGCTCGTCGGTCTCTTCATCGGCATCCTCGCGACGAGCATCGTGCAGAGCTCGTCGACGACGACGTCGATGACGGTCGGGTTCGTCGCCGCCGGCATCCTCTCGATCGAGAACGCGGTCCCGATCATCATGGGCGCGAACATCGGGACCACCGTTACCTGCGCAATCGTCTCGCTCGGACACATCGGCCGCGGAGAGGAGTTCAGGAGGGCGTTCGCCGCAGCGAGCGTACACGACTTCTTCAACGTGTTCGCCGTCCTGCTCCTCTTCCCGCTCGAGATGCTGACCGGGTTCCTCTCGAAGTCCGCGCGCGCGCTCTCCGGCCTCCTCGTGGGCGGAGAGGCGATCACGTTCGCGAGCCCGGTGAAGCAGGCGGTCTCCCCCGCGGTCGACGCGCTCATGCGCGCGGTCGAGGGCGTCGCGGGGAACCACGCTGCGATAGCCATCGCTGTCTTCGGATTCGCGCTCCTCCTCGCCTCGCTCTACTTCCTCGTGAAGGCGACGAAGAGGCTTGCACTTTCCCGCGCCGAGGTCGCCATCGACCGGCTCATGGGAAAGAGCAGCATGACGGGGATCGCCGTCGGGGCTGGCGTGACCGCAGTCATCCAGTCGAGCTCGGTCACGACGTCGCTCCTCGTTCCGTTCGCGGGCGCGGGCATCATGCGCCTCGAAAAGATCTTCCCGATCGCGCTCGGCGCGAACATCGGGACGACCGTGACCGCGCTCCTTGCGTCCCTTGCTGGGAACGCCGACGGGCTCACGATCGCGCTCGTGCATCTGCTCTTCAACATCTGCGGGATCCTCCTCATCTACCCGTACAAGCCGGTGAGGCGGATCCCCATGAACATGGCCACGCGACTCGGGGACGCAGCCGTCCGCTCGAAGAAGAACGTCGCGTTCTTCGTAATCGGGGTCTTCTACGCCCTGCCGGGTCTACTGATATTCTTGGACCGACTGATCAGGAGGTGAGAACGGTGTTCAGGGAGTTCATAAAAGCGCTGAGGAAGCGCCCGCTGCTCGATCAGATGTACGCAGAGATGGAGCAGATGCTCGCGGAAGCGGTCGACATGTTTCGGCCGATCTCGGAAGTGCTGCGGGGGAAGAGGGAGCTCACGAAGGAGACGCGCGATCAGGTCTACGAGACGGACCGGAAGATCAACCGGATCCAGCGCCGCATCCGGAAGCAGCTCGTCGAGCATCTGATCGTGTCGCCGGGAACCGACGTCCCGATCAGTCTCGTTCTCATGAGCATTGCGAAGGACGCCGAACGGGTGGGAGATCTCTGCAAGAACATCCTCGAGGTGACCGAGGGGCTCGTGCATCCGCTCAAGCACGGCCCGTACGGAACCCGCTTTCGCGACCTCCTCAAGCGGACGGAGGACCTGTTCGAGCCGACGGTGCGGGCCTTCCTTGAATCCGACTGCGACGTCGGGCAGGAGGCGATCGTGACCGGCCGCGCGCTCGCGAAAGAGTGCGACCAGATGATCATGGACCTCCTCGACGACGACAGGCCCTGCCGCGAGGCGGTCCTGTACGCGCTTCTCGCACGATACATCAAGCGCATCGCGCTCCACCTCACCAACATCGCGTCGAGCGTCGTGATGCCGCTCCACATGATCGACTACTACGATGACGACGGACAGAGCAGAAAGGAACAGGAGCCGGAGAGGACAGAACCGGCGTCCTAGGACCCGGAGCCTGGGAGCCGGATCCTAGGCGCCGGCGTCCCGCCTGAGGAACTTCCCCATCACCGACGAGAGGACCGTCCGGTCCTCGTCGCTCATCCCCATGAGGAACGTCAGACCCGCGGCGAGCGCGTAGCACGCGACGAGCGCGCCTGCCGCCACGTACCACTGGTCCGGCACGCCCAAGAACCTGCGCACAACCCAGACGAGCACGAGGAGCACCGCTCCGGTCGCGACCGACTTCAGAGTCGAGCGGTCGTACGGGACGACGCCGAGGAGCACCTTCCCCTCGACGAGCCGCGCGACGTTCACGAGGACGATCGACACACCCGTTGCGACCGCGGCGCCGACGATTCCCATGCGCGGGATGAGGATCACGTTCAGGGTCACGCCAACGACCGCCATCACGATCGTGTTCCACACGTTGAAGCGTTGGTACTTCGTCATCGCGAGGCAGCTCGAGACCGAGGCCGCGGAGCTGTCGACGATCTGCGCGGTCGCGAGGACCGCGAGGGCACCGTAGCCCGCGACGAACTCCGCTCCGAAGATCCCCAGCACCGCTTCGCCTGAGAGCAGGAGCCACGCGTAGACCGGGAGCGTCAGGAGGAGGATCCAGCGGGTGATCGTGACCAGGAGCGACCCCACGAGCTCCGACTTCCCGCGGTGGTAGACGTCCGCGATGATCGGCGAGAAGATCGCGTTGAACGAGAACGTGAAGAGCGTCGCGAGCATCGCAAGAAGAACGACGATGTTGTAGATCCCGACGCTCGCCGACTCGAGGAAGTAGCCGAGGATGAGACGCCCTCCCTCAAGGAGCGCGAACGCGGTCGCGGTCTCGGAGAGCATCTGGCCCGAGTAGGAGAAGACCTCGCGCCTGGAGACGGCGACGGCCGGGGCCGGAGGATCGCCGTCGGGTCCCGCGTGGCCGAACAGGAACGGGCCGACGCGCCTCAAGTACCGCGCTGTCGCGACAGCCGAGATCGCGCACGCGAGGACGGCCGCCGTCACGATCGCGTTCACGCGCATCCCCGCGTAGAAGAGCGCCAGGAAGATGATGAGACGCGGGATCCGGAACCAGAACTCGGAGCCGAGGATGCTCCGACGCATGTCCTTGAGCGCGCGGAGTCCCGCGGCGTAGAGCCTCGTGAGCGTGTACGGGAGGATCGCGAAGCTCATCCAGAGGAGCGCGGGCTCGAGCCGCGGCTCCTTGAAGAGCCCGATCGCGATCGGCCGGCGGAGGAGGATCACGATCACGGTCGCCACGACCGCGGCGATCATCCCGAAGAGTATGCCGAACGTGAGGACGGAACGCGCCTCCCCGCGCCTGTCCTGCCCGACGTACATCGCGATGAACCGGACGAACCCTCCCTCGAATCCGAACGTGGTGAGGATCGTCACGGCCATCACGACCGTCCAGGCGAGGACGTAGACGCCGAGGAGATCGGCGCCCAGCAGCCTGGCGATGATCGCCTGCGCGGCGAACCCGAACGCGAGCGCGAAGACGCGGCCGGTGAACGTGAAGCCGGCCTCCGTCGTTGCCCGAGAGAGGTAGTCTCTGTACTCGGAACGGCCGTCCTCGCTCATCGGTTCCGGAGCCTCCGTGCGAGCGGCTTGAGCTTCGTGTCGGTGAGCTGCTTCGTGAGGCCGGAGAGACCCTCAGGATAGTACTGCAGGTCGACGTGCTCGAGCGCCCCGGTGGCCCACTCCTCCTTCCACCGGGCGGTCTGCCCGACGAAGTCGAAGCGCTCGAGGCCGAGCCGGAACGCGTCGCTCACGGCCTCGTGGAAGAGCTGGACGCCTGGGGCGAGCTTGGTGTGGGACCGGTCGTACGAGGTCTTGAGGGCGAAGTAGGTGCCGCCGAAGACGGCGCCGAAAATGAACCCGATCATCGTCCCGTCGAGGTTGAGCCAGAACGGCCGGAACCACATCTCGCCCGCGAGGGCGTGCGTGACATCCCGATAGAACTCCTCGACGCCGCGGCCGGAGATCGAGGTGCCGGTCTCTTCCTTCCAGCTCAGGTCCTCGACCCGGACAAACTCCGCGACGAGCCACTCGAGATCGGTCTCCTCGTCGACCGTGCGGACCTCGACCTCGCCGGCCCGCCCGAGCTTCCGCATCTTCCGCTCCCACTCGTGGGTGACCTTCCGCTTCCGGCCCGCGTAGTAGTCGTCCCACGTCTCGCCGATGTCGACGTACGGCGAGAGGCGGGTCGTGGTCTCGTTGCCCCGGAGCCCGATCTCGTTCGCGGTCTCCCTGACGTGACGGTACGTGAGCGACCCCACCGGGACTCCCCTCAGAACCGGCGTCAGACCGCGCTCCTTCAGGTGTCCGAGCACGGCTCCGGCGAACCCGGCGGCGTGCTCCTTGCCGACCGAGAATTCCCCCCTGTGCGAGAGGAAGTTGACGGGGAAACGAGCCTCGTCGGCCTCGGTCGCGAGAAGCGGCGCGACACCGATCGCCGCGTCGCCCTCGTAACCGACCAGGACCAGGCGCCTGGACTCGCGGGCGAAGTGCCGCGCCCAGGTCGAGACCCACGGGTGACTCATGAAGAGGTTGGGAACGGCGCCCGACGGCTCGAGTCCTCGCCAGGCCGAGGTGAGATCTTCGCTTGTCAGTTCGTCGAACTCTCGGATCTCGATCAAAGAAGCTCCTCCGGGAACATCACGCCGCGGTTCAGAATGCAGTCGGGGTCGAGCGCCTTCTTGACCGCCGCCATCTCGGCGAGCCCGCTGTCGCCGTAGAGAACCCTGAGAAAGTCGTGCTTGAGCTTCCCGATCCCGTGCTCGCCGGAGACCGTGCCGCCCAACCCTACAGCATGCTCCGCGAAACGCAAGGCGAGTTCCTTGCCCCTCCGGAGCTCGTCCGGGTCCCGCGGCAGGATGTTCACGTGCAGGTGGGAGTCCCCGATGTGACCGAAGACGACGTAGTCGAGCCCGGTCCCGTCGAGACCCTCGCGGTAGACGCGGAACATCTCCTCGAGCGACTCGGCGGGAACCGCGATGTCGGTCCCGATCTTGTGGATCTCGGGATGCACCGCCTTCGTCCGCGCGATCGTGCCGTTCACCTGTTCAGGGAGGCTGTGACGGAGCGCCTTGAGACGCTCGAGGTCGGCCTCCTCCATGCCGCCCCACGTCTGCTCCATCGACGAGCCGTGGGCCGCGAGAAGCTCCTCCCACGCGTCGTAGATCTCCATGAGCGCGTCCTCGTCTGCGAAGTCCTGCTCGAAGAGGACGCCTGCGCCCGCGTCGCCTGGAAGCTCGGGGATCTTCGAGGAGGTTCCCTCCTCGCCCTTCCGCCTCCGGAGGAAGTCGAGGCTCTTCGAGTCGAAAAACTCGATCGCGACGGGATCGACCACGCCGGGCCGGGGCGCGTCGACGAGATCGCCACGGGCGTGACGCACGAGGGCGACCGCGTCCGCGTCCGACGGCAGGAACGCGAGCGCGCTCAGCATCCCCGCGGGTTTCCGTGAGAGGACGATCTCGATCTCGGTCACGACTCCGAGCGTGCCCTCCGATCCGATGAAGAGGTCGACGAGGTCGATCCCCGGCGCCGCGAAGAGCCCGGCCGCGTTCTTGGTCGCGGGCATCGAGTACGACGGGACGACGACCTCCGCGACGCTCCCGTCGAGCCTCCGGACGGTGAAAGCCCGGCCGTCGGCCGTCACGGCCCCGCGCTCGATCGCGAGCACGCCTCCCGTGGTCAGCGCGACGCGGATGCCCCGCACGTGCGCCCGGGTCGCGCCGTACCGGAACGTGCGGGCGCCTGAGGCGTTCGTCGCGACCGTGGCGCCCAGGTGCGCGGTGTCCTCGGTGGGGTCGGGAGGGTAGAACCAGGACGTCTCGTCCGCGATGAAGGAATCCAGCTCGCGTCTCTCATCGTCCGAGAGCGTCGACGGGTCGATTCCGAGGTCTCTACCCTCGAGCCGCCCGGCGAGGTCCGCGATCGAGATTCCGGGCTCGGCCCGAATCGCCCACCGCCCGTCCGGGAGCTTCCGGACGCCGAGCACCCGCTGCATCGTCGAGAGGGAGAGGAGCGTGCCGCCCCGCGGGACCGCGCCGCCGGCGATCCCCGTGCGCGCGGCGGAGACCGTCACCGGCTCCCCGCGCGACGCGGCCTCAACGAGCACGTGCACGACCTCGGTCTCGTCGCCCGCGAAGACCAGGCGGTCGGCGGCGGGAGGACCGTACCCGGATTCGTCGGTGAGGTAGTCGGCATACGACTCCGCGATCCTCTCCGCGGAGTCGATGATGGTGGCAGGCACGGTAGCGCCCCTCACGGGCTCGACCGCGGTGATGTCGTTCGGCACGGTGCGTCGGCTCCCTGCTGCGTGTTGGCGCCTCGCCGACGGGGGCGCCGGCGCGGGCGCGGGTGGCACGGGGACCCCGCTAGATCTCGACCACGAGATCGCGCGGGAAGTTCGTGAGGTTCACGATCTCGTTCGACTCGTTCACGTAGCAGACGTCCTCGATACGCATCCCGAAGCCGCCCTTGTCGGGATAGTACAGCCCCGGCTCGAACGTGAACACCGACCCTGGCTCCAGGAAGTCCTTCACGCCCGGGAAGTCGGAGAGTCGCGGCTTCTCGTGAACGTCGAGGCCGAGACCGTGACCGAGACCGTGCACGTAGCCGTTCTTGACCTGCGGGTTCTGGCGAATCGTCTCGTGACCGAGCTTCTCGAAGACGTCGCACGTCATCTGCTGGTAGCGTCCGCCCCACTCCCCGCCCTTGAGCTCGGCGTAGACCGTGTCGAAGCACTCCTCGAGGTGCGCGTAGGTATCGAGGATCTCCTTCGACGCCTCGCCGATCACGAACGTGCGGGTGAAGTCGAAGAAATAGCCGCCGCCCTGCTCCTGCGGGAAGATGTCGAAGACGATCGTCTTCCCGACGGTGATCGGATCGTCGTCGTTGCCGCGGCTGTGCGGGATGCCGGCGTCGCGCCCGATCGCGAAGATCGTGTCGACCTCCTCGATGAGCTTCCGCTTCGAGAGCGCGAGACGGATCTCGGACTTGCAGTCTCCGACCGTGAGCGGACTCCCGTCCGCCTTGGCGAGCGTGTCGCCCTTGAGCTCGTGGGACCTCATGAAGTCCACGATGTGCCGCACGGTCTCGCAGGTCTTCCTCCCGGCCTCCTTGATCCGCGCGATCTCGTCGGTGTCCTTCGTCATGCGGGCGTTGATGAAGATGTCGTCGTCGAACTCGCCCATGACTTCGAGCCCGGGAATCCCCTCGTCGAGCGCCTTCAGGAGCACCCAGTTGTTTCCGATCGGGGCCTGCCCGTAGAACGCGACGTTTCCCGTCACGCCGAACTCGGTGAAGATCGTCTCGTAGTACTTGACGGCTGCCTTGATCCGGTCGCCGCCCACGTCCTCCATGATCTTCCGGTAGTCGTACCTCGCGGTGTCGACGACCTTAAGCCCGCTCTCCTCGGCTTCCTCGCGCTCCATCGAGCCACACAGGAGAATCGGGTCCTCGCCGCGCCTCTTGATGACGAGAGCGTGCGAGATCTTCGCTCCGTTCACGATGTAGAACATCGTCGAGTTGCCCTTGACCACGCCCCGCACCACTGCCACGTCGATGCCGCGCTCCCGCATCAGTCTGTCGAGGTCCTTCTTCACAGGGTGTACCTCCTGTCGGTCGATGGCTTCATCTGCTGGTCGGGTAATGATACCCCCCGGAGGCGAGCGTCGCCAACGGCTACCGCGCCGCCGTCGCCCGGGGTCGTTCTACCGCACGGCTCTCAGGACGTGGTAGCAGTTCCCGAGCTCGCCGGTGATGTCGGTCTCGAGCGGGAGCCTCTCGAACGACTCGCTGTAGACGGCCGCGTATTCGAGCGCCCCGCATGCGCGCACGAGCTCCTTGAGCTCGTCGTAGATCCAGAGCCGGAGCACGTGGCGGTCGACCAGTACCTGCTTGTCGCCGTGGTCGTCGATCTCCATCGTGTTGATCTGGTGCGAGCGCTTCGTCTCGTAGTCCTCGCGCTCAACGTCCCACGTCGTCTTGACCCGGATGCCGTCGCGCTCCATCTCCCACGTCCCGCCGGAGGGACCGTCCCTTCCCGTCTCCCCGGCGCATGCGATGTGGACGATGTAGACCCCGCCCGGCTTGAGCGAGAGTCCTGTGTTCCGGAAGTGTGAGACGATCTCGTCGTCCTCGCGGAGGTAGCCCAGGCTGTTGATCGAGTTGAGCGCTGCGTCGAACTCGCGATCGAACCGCGCGCTCACCATGTCGGCCTCGCGGGTCTCGACCATCTCCGCGACCTCCGCCTCGGCGACTCGCTTCGCCGCGTGCGCGAGCATCCCTGGCGACACGTCGTACCCGGTCACGCGGTATCCGTGCTCAGGGAGCGTGACGAGGAACCTCCCGCTGCCGCACGCGGGCTCGAGGATGTGCTCGACCGTGAACGGCACGTGCTCCTCGAAGACGCGCCCGAAGAACCCGATCTCCTTGGTCACGTCCCACGAGAACGCGATGTCGTAGATCTCGGGAAGAGTGTAGAGCTCCTCAGCCACTCGTGCCCCCTTCCGCGGTCGGACCGCCGGAAGCACCGTGTTCGCCGGTCCCGCCGTGCCGGCCGGCCTCCTCCGGGAAGACCTCCGTCGCGATCTCTTCGACGATCGCCTCGACCCTGGACGCGAGCTCGGGCGTGAGCTCCTCCCCGAACGTCAGTGTGTCGACGACCTCGATCGCGTAGATGACCACATCGTCCGGAACTTCCATGCCCTGGGACTTCCCGAACGCGATCACGGTCGCGAGGTTCAGACCGTGCGGGGAGTTCGAGTGGATCGACCGCCCGAGGTCTGAGAGGTCGTACGTGAGAACTGTGCCAGGCGCAGCGCCCGTCAGGATCGAGTCGACGATCACGAGGCGGTCGTACCCGAGCCCCTCCTCGAGGAGCGTGAAGCCCGCCTCCTCGTTCTCGCCGAAATCGACGTCGTCGCGGTGCGAGAGCCGCTCGGCGAGCCTCCGCGCCACCACGAGTCCGACGGAATCGTCGGTCAGGATCGAGCTTCCAACTCCCAGGATGAGGGTCTTCACGGTCCTCCCGCCCTGCGTGGTCACGCGCGCCGGTCCTGCACCGCCTGCCCGACACAGAAAACACCCCGGCGCGTTCAATGGACGACACCGGGGTGCTTGGATCAACGGTGCTCGTGTTCCTATCCGTCCACGAACTGCGTGAGCCTCTCGACGAGCGTTCCGTCCGGGCCGCGCACTTCCACCACGAGAGGCATCTGGCCCGGCACCGAGTGAGTCGCGCAACCGAAACACGGGTCGTAAGCGCGGAACGCCATCTCAACCATGTTCAGAAGACCGTCGGTCACCTTACCGCCCTTGATCAACCCGCGTGCCGCACGCTCGACCGACATGCAGATCGCCGCCGAGTTCGCTACGGTCGCCACGATCAGGTTCGCCTGGGTGATCACCCCGCGCTCGTCGGTCTTGTAGTGGTGGATCAGCGTCCCGCGAGGTGCCTCGACCACGCCCACGCCCTCCGTCGGGGTCTCGGTCGGAAGCGTCCGGATGTTGTCGCTCATGATCTCGTCGTCGTCGAGGAGCTCCTTCATCCGCTCCGCCGTGTACAGAAGCTCGATCAGACGGGCCCAATGGTACGCCAGCGTGTTGTGTGCCGGCTTCCCGCCGAGTGTCTCGTACATCCGCTCGTACTCCGCCTGCGCAAGAGGTGTCGCCATGCCCTCGGACGCGTTCAGTCGTGCCAGAGGAGCCACCCGGTACACGCCGCTGTCAGGACCGTCCACGAACCCCTTCCAACCAACGTTCTTCAGATACGGGTACTTGATGTACGACCACGACTCCACGTGCTCAGCGATGTGCTTCAGGTAGTCCTGCGCCCTGAACTTCGCGAACTCCTCGCCGGCAGGCGTCACCACCCGGAGCTCGCCGTCGTACAGGTTCACCTTGTTGTTCTCGTCAACGAGACCCATGTAGTACGTCTC
Organism: bacterium; assembly: GCA_025774645.1. Lineage (GTDB taxonomy): Bacteria > Joyebacterota > Joyebacteria > Joyebacterales > Joyebacteraceae > JALGVN01. The sequence goes on along the minus strand of JALGVN010000021.1, from coordinate 5,099 downwards.
GTGCTTGTACACGTCACCCACGATGAGGTCGACGTACGTCTCGTTCTTGAGAACCACGTCTCCGAAGAGACCCAGGCTGAACTTCCCGAACTCGATCGCGTCCTCGGCGGTCTTCAGGAACTCCTCGCGGTTCTCAGCAGTCAGACCCCTCGACACCCCGCCGGGAAGCCCGCACACCGGATGGATCACACGGCCGCCAAGAACCGTGATGATGTTCCTGATACGCTTGCGCGTGTCGATCACCCGGCCGCCGATCTCGAGACCGACCTTCGCGATCACGCCGAGTATGTTCCGCTCGGCAGCCGGAGCGTCGGGACCCACCACGAAGTCCGGGCCGCCAAGGAAGTAGAAGTGAAGCGCGTGGTCCTCGCAGATGAAAGCCGAGTTGATCAGCTCGCGGATGAGCTTCGCCGGCCTCGGTGGGTCGACGTGGAACAGGTCGTCCAGAGTCTTCGCCGACGCCAGGTGGTGAGTCGTCGGGCACACTCCGCAGATCTTCGGTGTGATCCGAGGCATCTCTTCCGCCATCCGCCCCTCTGAGAACTTCTCGAACCCGCGAAGCTCAGGCACCTGGAAGTACGCGTTCGCGACGTCGCCCTTGTCGTCAAGGAAGATCTCGATCTTCCCGTGACCCTCAAGGCGTGTGATCGGATCGATCGTGATGCGCTGTCCCATTGTTCCTCCGCAACACCTATGCCTTCACGGTCTCCCGCTCGATCTTCTTCCGAGCGAGTAGTGACGAAGCGAGGCTGTACATGTATGCCAGTCCGGTCAGGTCGGGGATCGACTCGACGAGCTTGTCCATCTCCTCCGGGTCGTTGATCTCGATGAGCGACGCGAGCGCGGAGAGGAACTTCGCGCCGTGGTCCTTCACGTCGTCCGTCGGGCCGAAGCATCCGCGGCACGGCATGTTCGCGCCGATGCAGCGCTGTCCGCAGCCGGCGCGGGTGGCCGGGCCCATGCAGATGACGCCCTCGGCCAGGAAGCACTTCTCCGGATCCATGAACGTCAGGTGAGGGCGCTTGAGCTCCTTGAGTTCGATCTTGTCCGGCTTGCTCTCGTTCCGGTCGCACTCGTCGCAGAGCGACTTTGCCGGCGCGAGAACGCTGCCCTTCGGCGGAAGCTCGCCCGAGAGGATCGCGGTCACCGCTTCCATGATGAGCTCGGGCGGCGGCGAGCAACCGGGAAGGTAGTAGTCCACGTCGATGACCTGATCGAGGGGGTAGACCGTGTCGTAGATCTCGGGCAGGCGAAGCTCACCCTCGGGCATCTTCGTCGAGCGCTGGGGCGTCGTACCCTTCTTGTTGTCGACGCTCGGCAAGTAGTTGTATACCGCGTCGAAGATGTCGTCCTTGGTGTAGAAGTTGGCGAGCCCGGGGATGCCGCCGAGATGGGCGCACGACCCGAACGCGATGACGACTCCCGCCTTCTTCCTGAGCAGATGCGACCACTCCTCCTGCTCCGACGTCCGCACGGCGCCGTTCAGGAACGCGCCGGCGATCTCGCCGTCGTCGAGCGCCTCGACGTCCTTGAGCTTGAAGTCCATCGCGACAGGCCACAACACGATGTCGACGGCCTCCACGACCTTGAGGATGTCCTCGGCAAGGTCGACCCACGCTTCCTCACAGCCACCGCACGATGCGTTCCAGTAGATCGCTACCTTCGGCTTTGCCACTTCGTGACCCTCCGCTGCAGGAGACCCCTGTTCCTTTTCGATGTCTCGTGACCCCCCGGGTTGCGCCCGAGGGCGCACCCGCACGCCGCGCTCCACAGCGAAGGATGGACCTCCGCCAGGAGACCCGTCCCCCTCCCGTTGGGAGCGACCCGCAGCGCGCGGAGCGTACTACGACCGCCGCACCATGCCTGCCGGCGCCGGCGGCCGATACAAGAAGATAGCATCTCCGGGCGGAGGTTTGCAAGCGGAACTCGCCCCAATCGGCCCGCTACACGGGCAATTCCTGTTGAACCCCGTGCCCCGGCTGTAGTACGATTTATGGCCTGAGGCCCGCCCCGGGCGGGCCCGTTTCCCTGTCCCGGAACGAGGACAGAACGGGGGTAGGAATGACCGATCGGCATGCCATTCTGGTGGTCGACGACGAGGAGGCGATCAGGGATTCCTGCCGCCAGGTCCTCACGAAGACCGGGTACGAGTGCCACACCGCGGTCGACGGGATCGAGGGACTCCACCTGTGCCGGCAGATCGAGCCCGACGTCCTGCTCCTCGACCTCATGATGCCGGGAATGGACGGTCTGGAAGTCCTGAGCCAGGTCAGGAAGACCCACCCCCACCTCGTCTGCGTCGTGATCACGGGGTACGCCACGATCGAGTCGGCGGTCGACGCGATGAAGGCCGGCGCATTCGACTTCCTGCCGAAGCCGTTCACGCCCGACGAGCTCAGGCTCATCGTCAACCGGGCCATCGAGCAGCACGATCTCCTTAAGGAGACGGCCGCGCTCCGCGAGGAGAAGGAGCGGATGAAGCAGTACTTCATCACGATCGTGGCGCACGAGCTCCGGTCGCCTCTCCTTCTCGTGAAGCAGTACATGGACCTCATCCTCGGCAAGAAGATGGGGAAGATAGACGACACGGCCGAGGAGATGCTCGGCGGGGCCCACAGCACGCTCACCGGCCTCCTGGACATCATCGCGGACTGGCTCAAGCTCGCGCGCACCAACTCGGGCGACATCGCGGGCAGCCTGGAGTCGATCGACATCATGCCCGTCCTCGAGAAGGTCGTGCAGGACCTTCAGCCGTTCGCCGACGACAGGGGCGTGACGCTCAGGCTCGAGCGGCTGAACGAGAGGTGCAGGATCAGTGCGCACGCCGAATCGCTCGAGGTCGTCTTCAAGAACCTCGTATCGAACGCCATCAAGTACAACCGGCCGAGCGGATCGGTCATCGTGGACGGCCTGTGCGCCGAGGGGACTCTCAGGATCAACGTGCGGGACACGGGGATCGGGATCCCGAAGGATGAGATCCCGTTCATCTTCGAGGACTTCTTCAGAGTGAAGAGCGGCAAGACCGCCGAGATCCCCGGAACGGGACTGGGGCTCTCGATCGTCCAGAAGATCGTCGAGAGCCACCACGGTTCTGTCGAGGTCGACTCGACCGAGGGTGAGGGCACTGCCTTCTCCGTCTTCCTCCCCACGCTGGGAGCCGACGAGGGGAAGGCGGGACCGGCGAAGGGACAGGAAGCAGCTGAGAGGAAGCCGGTGTAGACCGGCGCACGGGAAGGGAACGGGGAACATGCCGGAGAGCGGGAAGTTCAAACACGTGCAGGTCTTCTGTCCGGAGTGTCAGAGGATGATCGCGCCTGGAGAGTACCTGATGTGTCCGTACTTCGAGGGCGGCGAACTGGATCTCTCGGACGCCGAGGCGGTGTTCAAGCAGATCTTCAACTGTCACGTGAAGTGCGGGACCAAGATCGAGTACCACTACTACAAGGACGGCGAGCGCGTCACGACCACCATCGACCCGGTCGAGAACGAGTCGATGCTCGTCGAGATCCTGAAGCGCGTCCTGGAGCACTAGGAGGAGGAAGCGGTGGCAGGGAAGCACGTCCTCATCATAGATGACGACATGGAGTTCGTGAAGCTCTACTCCATGTTCCTCAGGAACAAGGGGCTGGAGGTCTCGGCGGCGTACGGCGCGTCGGAAGCGATGGAAGCGATCGAGAGCGCGAACCCCGATCTCGTCGTGCTCGACGTGATGATGGAGCACTTCGACTCGGGGTTCAACGTCAGTAAGACCATCAAGAGCAAGTACCCGGACCTGCCCGTCATCCTCATGACGGCGATCGGCGAGGAGACCGGACTGGACTTCCGGCCGAAGAACGACGAGGAGCGCGAGCTCATGCACGCGGACGCCTTCCTCGACAAGGCCGCGAGCCCCGACGATCTCTTCGCGAAGATCGAGCAGATACTCAGCTGAGGCCGCGCTCACGGTCCGGGCCGAGAGAACCACGGGATGAGTCGAGAAGGGGGCACAGGAGTTGGACGAGAAGAAGAAGATCCTGATCATCGACGACAACATCCATTTCGTGAAGATGAACACGGCCGCGCTCGAGGCCGCGGGCTTCGAGGTCGAGGCGGCCTTCAACGCGGACGAGGGATTCACGAAGGTCGAGTTCGGGCAGCCGGACGCGCTCGTGCTCGATCTCATGATGGAGCGGCACGACTCGGGCTTCACGCTTGCCAAGAGACTCAAGAACCACCCGTCCTACAGAACGATCCCCATCCTCATGCTGACCGCCGTCGGAGAGGCCACCGGGTACAGCTTCTCGATGGAGACGGACGGTTACTGGATGAAGACGGACGATTTCGCGGACAAGCCCATCGAGCCGGACGACCTCGTCGAGAGGGTCAACGTCCTCCTCAAGAAGGCCGCGGAGTTCGCCGACGAGTCCTGATCCCGGCGGACTTGCGCGACCGCGCGCTTCCGGCCAGACTGGAGTGCGCGCCCCCGCGGGTGGGACCGTCACTGCGCTCAGAGACCCAGGAGACACACGTGGCCACGAGAGCAACCGCGAAGACGACCAGGAAGAAGACCTGGAAGCAGAACGAGATCGTGGAGATCCGGGATCTCTCCGGCGACGTCAAGCTGTTCAAGACGTACTGCCCCGAGATCGCGGCCGCAGTGTCTCCCGGCCAGTTCGTCGTGTTCAGGGCCGACGACTACGCCGAGCGCATTCCTCTCACCGTCGCCGACTTCGACCGTGAGACCGGCCTCATCACGACCATCTTCCAGACCGTCGGCGCCTCCACGAAGAAGCTCGCCATGTTCAAGCTCGGCGACTCGATCATGGACGTAGTCGGACCGCTCGGACACAAGAGCGAGATCGAGAACTTCGGGACGGTCGTCGCGATCGGCGGCGGCATCGGCGTCGCGCCCGTCTACCCCATCGCGCGCGCCCTCCACGAGGCGGGGAACAAGCTCATCTCGATCATCGGCGCACGCACGAAGGACCTTCTGATACTCGAGGGCGAGATGGGCGCCATCTCGGACGAGATCATCGTCACGACCGACGACGGCTCGTACGGAATGCACGGATTCGTGACGACCGCGCTGGACACGCTGTACGAGCGCGGCGAGAAGATCG
>JALGVN010000180.1 GCA_025774645.1 bacterium | reverse complement strand
CATGTGAAGCGTGCACTTCAGACACCTGAAACGCCGGGCCTGTCGACCCGACCGCGAAGTATACCATGGCGATTCCACATTTGTCAAGAAACGACCGCAGGGCGGGCGCGACCACCGACGCCCACGGCCCGGGCTCTCAGAAAACGAGCCCCCGGCCCGGACGGGCGGAGGCTCGGATACTCTCGGCCGAATCTCATGGGACGGGCACCGGGCCAGGTCAGAGCGACCCTCCCGGGTCGCCGCGAACAAGGCCGGTCTCGGTGACCCGCAGTCTCTCCACGACCCGCGGACCGTTCCCAGCCGATCCGAGGGACTCGCCGTTCAGATAGAGCTCGACGGCGTCTCCGGCGCCGACGCTGAGTTCGAAGAAGTCCTCGGCCTGCCACGTACGCCGCTCCCCCGCCTCGAGCGTCAGGTCGCCGGCAACGCGCCCGTCGGCAAGGACCTGCACCCAGCACCTCTCGGACGCCACGACCGTGAGCTCGAGCGTCCCGGGCGCAAGCCCGACCCGTTCCAGCTCGGGTCCGGTGGCCGTCTCCGGCGTCGGTGCCATCGCTGTCTCCGACGCGGTCTCAGTCGCAGACTCCGTCGGAGGATTCGACGCGGCACCCGCCTCGCCCTCTCCTTCAGCACCGGTCTCTTCCTCGACATCAGCGGGAGGAGTCTCGGCATCGGGCTGCTCGACCTCCACGGCCGCAGGCGAGGCCGTGCTCTCCTGCAGCACCGGCGTCGCGTCCTGCCGGCTCAGCATCGGTCTTACCACGAAGAGCCCGACGATCACGATGGCGACGACCGCGCAGACCGCCACGATCCACCTGACGTTGCCCGCGGGCGCCGAGATCGATGGGCGCTCGATCCCGGACTTCGGCGCAGGGGCCGCGGCCGGTGCTTCCTCCTTCACGTGCTCGTGCTTCTCGTCTCCCCTCCCTCCCTCGACTCCGACGTGGAGGCTGAACCACGAACCGCAGTCGGGGCAACGCATCTTGACGCGCATTGGCTCGCTCCCTTCGGAGGATTCGGACGGGACGCCGTGCCGGGGTTCGTGCGAGGACGTGCCGAGGACCGGCGGCGCGCGGCCGACCGCTCTGCTTCCTTGTCAGAAGATGGAGGATGGTCGGCACACCCTACCACAACCTGACCTCGGACACAAACGCAAGCTCGTGTCCCGAACGCCGTCCGCAGACAGGGCCGCGTGCATGAAGAAACCCGCCCTTGAGAGCGGGTTTGGAGGGTCTGAAGGGAGCGCCGGGGGAGCCCGGTTCGGGACCTACTTCACGAGCAGGAGCTTCTGGCCGCTCGACTCGCCGGCGATCTCGAGACGGACGAAGTAGACGCCGGAGGCCACGGGCCTCCCCCTCGCGTCCATCCCGTCCCACGCCGCCGGGTGTGATCCCGGCGCGAACGTGCCGTCCGCGATGGTCCTGACGAGCCTCCCGGAGATGTCGTAGACGGCGAGTCTCGCCCGGCCCGCCGACGGAAGGCTGAACTCGATGCTCGTGCGCCCGGCGGAAGGATTCGGCGTCGGCGCGGAGAGCGATGCGGAAGCCACGACGGGCTCCGGGACGCCCGAAGGGTCCCCGGCCCGGAACCGGTAGGTCTTGTACGCCATGCGGTCGTGGTAGTAGGCCCAGCCGTCGGAGTCAAAGTTGGACATCCAGGTGACGCCCCACCACGGCTCGAGATCCCCCCCGAGCGACTTCGCCTTGCACCAGGTGGCCCCGTCGTCGAGGCTCATATAGATAGCGGGCCTGCCTTCCCCGTACTCCCGCGTGACCGTGCCGGCGAAGATGATGCCGTCGGGATTTCTGGTCATCATCCAGACGTAGGTGTTCTCGTCCCCCATGAGGATGAGCTGATCGCTGTACGTGTCGTCGTCCGTCCGATACACGGAGTTCCATGGCCAGAGGAAGTCCCCCCAGTCCGACCCGAACACGCGGTGCGTGGGCGTGCACACGATGGAGATCGGCTGCTGGTAGAGACCCGTCTGGGTGAGGATCTCGACCCACGTGTTGCCGTGGTTGTTGGACCTCATGAGCTTCGCACGTGCGAAGCCGTCCCCGATCGCGGCGTAGATACTCCCCGTGTTGGGGTCGCACGCCACGAAGTGGACGTGGCGACCGGTTCCCTCGTAGACCTTCTCCCAGTTCGTGCCCTCGTCGACGCTCCGCCAAATGACCGCGCAGGTGTCCTCGTACGCGCCGTTGGTGTACTCGCCGGCGAAGAGGTTACCCTGAAGATCCTCGCACATCTTCCAGAACGACTTGCTGCACTGGAACTCGAGGGGTTCGCTCCACACGCGTTCCCCGCGGCCCTCGAACCGGCCCATCTGGAGCTTCCCATAGAAGGCGTTGTCAGCCGGGGACGGGAAGCACGCGAAGATCGTGCCGCGGGAGTCGACGAAGAGCCCCTTGCAGCCAGCCGTGCCCGGGAACTCCTGGATGATGTCCCAGGTCCCGCCGTGGTCAGTGCTCTTGCGAACGGTGCCGTCGAAGCCGTGATACGCATACAGCGTGTCGGCGGGACCGACCCAAAGCGGCGTAAAGGGTTCCGGGAGCTCTTCCTCATACAGGGAGAAGACGCCGCAGAGCTCGGTCGCCCCCGCGACCGTGGCAAGGAGCACCACGAGCATCAGCACAACGGATGTTCTGTTCACGCACAATCCTCGACGTGAGCGGCGCCTCAGGAACGAGCGCGCCGCCAGACCGTGTTGAGTCCTCTCGAGTGCCCATTATAGCGCAGTTTGGCGCGAAAATCAATGACAGATGCGGGGGGTTGCGGGACCGCCCCGGTGAGCGGTCCCACAGCAATGGGCGGGATCAGCGGAGCCCGAGGTTCACCTACTCTTAGGGCATATGTCCGGTGAGTAGATAAGGACATATGCCCTTATCTGAGAAGCACCATCTTCCTCGTCGCGACCTCGCTGCCCGCGGTGAGCCGGTAGAAGTAGGTCCCGGACGCGGCCGGGTGTCCTGCGTCGTCGCGGCCGTCCCAGCTGACCGCGTGCTCCCCGGCCGAGCGCGGGTCGTCGGTGAGGAGCCTCCGGACCAGACGGCCCGAGGCGTCGTAGACCGTGAGCGTGACAGAGGAACCCTGCGGGAGGACGAACCCGATGCCGGTCTCGCCCGTGAACGGGTTGGGCTGGTTCGCGTGGAGCGAGAGCGATGACGACCCGCCGGCTCCTGCCGGGACGCCCGCGGCGTCGCACGTCAGGAGTGAGACCGTCACGGCATCGATCCCGGCCTCGACGATCGACCACGGGCTCGCGTCGCTCGCATCGAAGCGGAGGTAGAACACCTCCGAGAGAGGCGTGTGGTCCCCGACCGCGAACGAGCGCACCTGCCAGCCGACCGGAACCGGGGTCTCCGGCCCTATGAAGTCGACCAGCAGCCAACCACTCGGGGTCGTGACGTAGACGTTCAGCACATCCTCATTCGGGTTGTTCCCGAAGGCGTTCACGTACCAGACGGCGTAGGTGACGACGGCGGCGTCTCCCGCGGTCAGGTCGAGCGCCGGCGAGATGAGCCGTGTCGTCCCCCCGTCGACGTCGGAGTTCCCTGCCTCGTTCCCGGTCAGGTAGCAGCTCCCCGAACCATCGTAGTCGGCGACGGGATCGCCGCGCCTCCCGTCCCCGGCCGGGACTCCTCGCTCCCACGTCCCGTCAATGAGGTTGTCGCCGTCGACCACGGACCAGCCCTGGTGCGTCTCGAAATCGTCTGCGAAGATCATCGTGAGGTAGCCGACCGGGACCCTGTGGAGCTCATCCGGTGCGCCGTCCGGACTCGTGACCGTCCCGTACCTCGCTCCGTCGACCGACAGGTAGAACTCCGGTGAGTGATTGCAGTCCGCGGGTGGGAGCACCGCCTCGTGTACCCCGCCTCCGGCCGGCAGGAGCTCCGCCGTCTCGAACTCGCCGTGCCCGTACCGGTAGTGGATGAGGGCAGAGCCCGGCGCCGTCGTATCGGTCAGCTCCTCGATCGTCGCCGCGATGGTCGTGGGCTGGTCGGGCGTGAGCGCCGCCGGGAGCTCCTCGGCCAGCTCGATCCTGATCGGGTCGCGGTAGTTCGCCCAGCACGCGCCGTAGCCTACGTTGCTGCAGCCGTACTCGATCCGCATGAACCCGCGCTCGCCCCAGCCGGTCCCCCAGCAGTTCCTGAGTATCCAGATCCCCTGGGCTCCCTGCGTGTCGTCCCACCCGACGAGCGTGACCGTGTGGTTCGGGAGCCACTGGTTGTCGCAGAGGCTGAATACGCCGCCCTGGTAGTCGGAGAAGTTGTCGTCCACCAGAACGGCCGCGTCGATCGGACCGTACTCGAGCATCGCTTCCTTGATCTCAGCGACGCTCGGGATACCTGTTCTGCCGGCGATGTGTCCCCACGACTGGATCTTGTAGGGGTGCTCGTACGGGCAGTCGCACGCCTGCTGAACCTGGACGTACTCGCAGTCCGCTTCGTACACCGCGCCGGTCCACCCACACGGGTCCGCCTTGTAGAGATGGTACCGGTGAGCCCAGAACCCGCCTACGCAGTCCCATCCGTCGGAGTTGCACGAGAGGAGCCACTGCTCGGAGAGATCCGTCACCACCCCGTCCTTGATCGCGATCGCGCTCTCGAGGGTGGCGACGGAGCTGAACGCCCAGCAGCTCCCGCAGTTCCCCTGGTCCTTGACGGGCGTGCAGCCGTCGAGGTCGCACCAGTTGAAGGCCTCGGCGAAGTCCCGTTCCCGGCCGATGTCAGGCGCAGAGATCGTCGTCGCGTCGAGGCGCTGCCCGAACGTCAGGGGCGACAGCCGCTCGCGCAGGTCCATAAGGTCCCACACGGTGCCGACCTCCGTCCCGTCGTCGCGGACGCAGATCGCGCACTCGCCCGTCCCGTCGTCCGACGCGCGTGTGGCCGTCCCGTATCCGAGGCGCGCGCAGTAGGAGTACTCGCGCCCCACCCTCCCGCGGTAGAAGTCCCACGCGTCGACCCTCTCCCCTGAGGGCAGGACGCAGACGCCGACTTCGCCCTCCGGCGTCTTCACGGTCTCGTAGTCGTAGCCGAGTTCGCGGCAGTAGGTCGCCGCAGGGTTGGACATGCCGAAGAGGGGCGGAGCGCCGACCTCGCGGAGATCGTCCTCGACGGCGGCGAGGGGCGCGGAGAGGGACAGGAACAGCGTGACGGTCACCGCAACGCAGATCGCTCGGGGCATGAGAGCCTCCGGTAGTTCTCGCGGGGGGGGGTCGAGTCCGTCCGGGTATCTCGTGGCTGGGTTGATTGTCTCACTTCATGAGACATGAGTCAAACGCGGAGCGTTGCATGT
>JALGVN010000179.1 GCA_025774645.1 bacterium | reverse complement strand
AAAGCGCGGAGGGCGATTCGATCGTGTCGGCCATCCGCCGTCTCGGTGTGGACAGCGTCATGAGCGCGCGCAAGTGGGTCCGCTGGCGCGTCGCGCTCACACGAACTCCGTCTCCCGAGGAACCGGACCTCCTCCCGCTCATCAGAAGGATAGGGGTGGCGACGGGTCGACGGGACGGTCTCCTCTCGAATCCCCACTCACAGGTATCCCGCGTAGTGTTCCCCTGGGGCGAGGAAAAGCCCTTGGAGAGCTGACGGCTCTCGTGCTACATTGTGCAAGGTTTAGGGCCTTTCCGTCAGGAGATGAGCTTGCCTTCTTGCATGGAGGGTGTGTAGTGCCGAAGATCGAGGGCGGTGTCGAGCGGTGCAAGGGCTGCGGGTACTGCGTGGAGGCGTGCCCCCAGAAGATCCTGAGACTCGCCGGGGAGTTCAACAGCATGGGCTACCATCCGGTCGAGTGCTTCGATCCCGAGAAGTGCACCGGCTGTACGTTCTGCGCGATCATGTGTCCCGATTTGGCCATCGAAGTGTACAAGTAGAGCTACCCGGCGACAGTGGCGCCCGCCTCGCCGGGCGCGCGTCTCGAGGGACCCGAAGGAGCTTCACTGGATGAGTGAGAAGATTCCGATTGGCGAAAAGGTGCTGATGAAGGGGAACGAGGCCATCGGCGAGGCCGCCGTCCAGGCGGGCTGCCGGGCCTTCTTCGGTTACCCCATCACGCCACAGAACGAGCTCACCGCCTACATGTCGAGGAGGATGCTGGAGGAGGGACGGGCCTTCATCCAGAGCGAGAGCGAGATCGCGGCGATCAACATGTGTTTCGGGGCGGCGACGGTGGGGGAGCGCTCGATGACGTCGTCGTCGAGCCCGGGGATCAGCCTCAAGCAGGAGGGGATCTCCTACATGGCTTGCGCGGAGCTCCCGGTCTTCTACGTGAACGTGAACCGCGGCGGCCCGGGCCTCGGCAACATCTCGCCGGCGCAGTCGGACTACTTCCAGTCGACGCGGGGAGGCGGGCACGGCGACTACCGCGTGATCGCGTTCGCTCCCAGCGACGTTCAGGAGCTCTACGACTTCACGATGCTCGGGTTCGACCTCGCGGACAAGTACCGGAACCCCGCGATGATCCTCGCCGACGGCATCCTCGGCCAGATGATGGAGCCGCTCGTGCTCAGGCCGTACGAGCCGATCCCCGACCTTCCGTCGAAGCAGCCGTGGCGGTTGGGTGACCCGTCCACTCCGGACGCGCTCCTCATCACGTCGCTCATCCTGAACACCGGGGGGATGGAAGAGCGGAACCTCATGCTTCAGAAGAAGTACGACAGCATCGTCGAGAACGAGACGCGGTACGAAGAGGTGATGACCGACGACGCGGACGTCGTGATGGTCGCATACGGGACAGCGTCCCGGATCGCGCGGTCGGCCATGGAGACGGCGCGGGAGCAGGGGATCAAGGTCGGGCTCTTCCGGCCGATCACGATCTGGCCGTATCCGCACGAGCCCCTCAACAAGCTCGCGGACCGAGTCAAGAACATGCTCGTGGTCGAGATGAGTCTCGGGCAGATGTGGGAGGACGTGAGGCTCGCGGTCGAGGGGAAGGCGCGCGTACACCTGCACGGCAGGACCGGAGGCGGGGTCCCCACGCAGCCCGACATCATCCGGGACCTCAAGAAGGTCCTCGCGTCGAAGGACGGCGAGATCGTCAGGAACTTCTAGCGCGCGTGCCGACTCGCCGGCTCCGGCGGGCGCAGCACGAACCACAGGAGACACCCATGGGAACGACGCAGATGAAACAGGTCTTCGGCATGCCGGAGGCGATGAAGGCGGAGGGACGCTTCTACTGCCCGGGCTGCGGGCACGGGATCGTCCACCGGCTCGTCTCCGAGCTCGTCGACGAGTTCGGCATCAGGGGACGCACGGTCGGGATCGCGCCGGTGGGGTGCTCGGTGTTCGCGGACCTCTACTGGAACTTTGACGTGGTGTCGGCGGCTCACGGGCGGGCGCCGGCGGTGGCGACGGGGATGACGAGGGTGAACCCGGACGTGGTGGTGGTGAGCTACCAGGGCGACGGCGATCTGGCGGCCATCGGGACCGCCGAGATCATCCACGCCGCGAACCGCGGCGAGAGCTTCATCACGATCTTCGTGAACAACGCGATCTACGGGATGACGGGCGGACAGATGGCGCCGACGACCCTGATCGGCCAGAAGTCGACGACCTGCCAGCTTGGGCGCGACCCCGCTGTCATGGGCTATCCGATCCGGGTGTGCGAGCTCCTGCAGACCCTCGGCGGCGTGTCGTTCCTCGCCCGGGGCGTGGTCGACTCGCCGAAGAACGTCCTGACCGTGAAGAAGTACCTGAAGAAGGCGTTTCAGAACGCCCTCGACAAGAAGGGCTTCAGCCTGGTCGAGGTCGTGTCGCCGTGCCCGACGAACTGGGGCATGACGCCGCCGCAGGCGATGGACTGGCTCAAGGACACGATGCTCGACTACTACAAGCCCGGTGTCTTCAGGGACATCGACGAGGAAGCCAAGGCCGAGGCCCAGCCTTCGAGCTAGAGAGACCACAGGGAGAGTGCCGATGACACAGAGGATCAGGTGCGCGGGCTTCGGTGGTCAGGGGATCGTCCTCATGGGCCGGCTCATTGCGCACGCAGCCATGGTCGAGGACAAGCACACGACGTTCTTTCCGCAGTACGGGGCGGCGATGCGGGGCGGCACGGCGAACTGCTCGGTGATCGTGTCGGACAGCGCGATCGCGTCTCCGATGGTCGAGGAACCGGACGTCGTCCTTATCATGAACGGGCCGTCGCTGGACAAGTTTGAGTCGACCGTGAAGCCCGGAGGCTGGATCTTCTACAACACGTCGCTCATCGACCGGGAGGTCGAGCGGGACGACGTCAACGTCATCAAGGTTGATGCGAACGACATCGCCAAGGAAGTCGGGACAGCGAGGGCGGCCAACATGGTCATGCTCGGCGCGTTCTCGAAGAAGCTGGGAACGCTCGATCTCGACACGCTCATGAGCTCGCTCGACGTTCAGCTCCACGGCAAGGGCGACAAGGTCATGGAGATGAACCGAGAAGCGATGAGACGCGGTGCCGCGCTCGTCGAGTAGTGCCTCGCGCCCGCCCGGGCGCAAAGCCGGACACATCGGCAGGTCGGAGGACATGAGCGAGCTCCGCAAGAGGCTCGAGCGCGAAGTCCTGCCGCTGGTCTCGAGGCCCAGCCGCTACGTTGGCGGAGAGAGGAACGTCCCCGAGAAGGACCCCGGGGAGGTTCGTTTCAGGTTCCTCCTTGCGTTCCCGGACGTCTACGAGATCGGCATGTCCCACCTGGGCATCCGCGTTCTCTACGACATCCTCAACAGACGCCCCGAGATCGCGGCCGAGCGAACGTTCGCGCCGTGGACCGACATGGAGAAACTGATGCGGGAGCGGAGATTCCCGCTCTTCTCCTGGGAGACGCACACTCCGGCCTCGGACTTCGACGTCATCGGGTTCACCCTCCAGTACGAGCTCCACTACTCGAACGTGCTCACCATGCTCGATCTCGCGGGGATCCCGCTCAGATCTGCCGACCGCGACGCGTCGCACCCGCTCATCGTGGGCGGGGGGCCCTGCGCATTCAATCCCGAGCCGATCGCCCCGTTCTTCGACCTCTTCGTGATCGGAGACGGGGAGACGGCGGTGCTCGAGCTTTCGGAGCTCATGCTCGAGACGAAGGGGGCGCTCGGGGCGGACCGCGCGGAGCTCCTCAGGCGCGCGGCGCGGATCCCGGGCTTCTACGTGCCCTCGCTCTACGAACCCGTCGCCGGCGAGGCAGGCGGTCGCGGAGCGGTCGCTCCCGTCGACCCCGAGGCGCCGGAGCGTGTCTCCGGACGCGTCGAGCCCGTGCTCGACGGCTCGAACCACCCGGTCTGCCCGGTCGTGCCGCTCACGGAGGCGACGCACGACCGCCTCGCCGTCGAGATCATGCGGGGATGCACGCGCGGCTGCCGCTTCTGCCAGGCGGGGATGGTGACGCGGCCGGTGCGCAGCCGCCCCGTCGACGACCTCGTCGAGCTGGTCGAACGCGGCATCGCGGCGTCCGGGTACGATGAGGTCTCGCTCGTGTCGCTCTCGGCGTCCGACTACGCCGAACTGCCGTCGCTCGTGTCGCGCCTGAACGAGAAGCTCTTCGACAGGCGCGTGAGCATCTCGCTCCCGTCGCTCCGCGTCGACCGCTTCGGGCTCGACCTGGCCGACGGGATCGGACGCGTGCGGAAGGCCGGGCTCACGTTCGCGCCGGAGGCGGGGACGCAGCGCCTCCGCGACGTCATCAACAAGAACGAGAGCGAGGACCACGTTCTCGAGACGGTCGACGTCGCGTTTGCGTCCGGATGGAACCGCGTGAAGCTCTACTTCATGATCGGCCTCCCGACCGAGACCGACGAGGACCTCGAGGGCATCGCCGATCTCGTTCGGAAGATTCGCGCGGTGGGACGCGAGCACAAGAAGGGCGCGCGGATCAACGTCTCGATCTCGCCGTTCGTGCCGAAGCCACACACGCCGTTTCAGTGGGAGAAGCAGGACACGATCGAGGAGACGCGGCGGAAGGAGAGGTTCCTCCGCGACCGTCTCAGGATGAAGGGCGTGAAGCTCTCCCTTCGCGACCCCGAGGTCTCGTTTCTCGAAGGCGTCATGGCGCGGGGCGACCGCAGCGTCGCGGCCGTTATCGAGGCCGCCTGGAGAGGTGGCGCGCGGTTCGACAGCTGGACGGAGACCTTCGACTTCGGCGTCTGGCGGAAGGCCTTCGCGGAGACGGGTGTGGAGCCCGGCGGCTACCTCGAGGCGATTCCCGCGGAGACCCGGCTCCCCTGGAGTGTGATCGACGCGGGGCCGACGATGGAGTTCCTCCTCGCGGAGAGGGACAAGGCGCTCGCGGGCGAGGCGACGCCCGACTGCAGGGAGGCCGGCTGCTTCGACTGCGGAGCGTGCGAGGACGGGCGGATCGCTCGGGTGCCGCTTCCTGGGGTCGTGACGGACGGCGGCGCGGAGAGGGAGACGGCGCAGGGGTTCGGCCGGCGGGAGAGGCGGGTTCGCAACGGCTCAACATCCGACCGCTGGCGCGTCCGCTACGAGAAGGGCGACGCCGTGCGGTTCCTTTCGCACCTGGACGTCGTCCGGGCCGTCCTCCGCGCGATCACGATGTCCGGGCTTCCGATCGCGCACTCGCAGGGGTTCAACCCGCACCCGAAGGTCTCGTTCGGCCCGCCGCTCCCCGTGGGGGCGACCGGCGAGGCCGAGTTCTTCGAGATGGAGCTCTT
>JALGVN010000178.1 GCA_025774645.1 bacterium | reverse complement strand
ACACCGTGGAGCGGATCAACGGGACGGACGGAGTGGAGTCTGTCGATCTCGTCGATCTCAAGGCGGGCGAGAAGCGAGCCGTGCCGGTGACGGGTGTCTTCCTCTTCGTGGGGATGGAGCCCAAGACCGAGATCGCGGGGGATCTCGCGGAGCGCGACGAGAGCGGGTTCATCCTGACAGACGAAGCGATGAAGACGAAGACGGTCGGGCTCTTCGCGGCGGGCGATTGCCGACGCAAGCCCTTGAGGCAGATCGCCACCGCCGTGGGGGACGGCGCGACGGCCGCGTTCATGGCCCTCAAGTACATCGAAGACGGTGAGTGGTAGTGGGCGGGCTACTCGGGGAGGTAAGAGGTGAAGGATCTTCTGAAGGCAGCGATCGAGTCCCTGCGGGCGAAGGGGGCCGAATACGCCGACGCGCGATGCGTGCGGAGCCTCTCGGAGGTCCTCGTCATGAAGAACGGGGAACTCGAGACGGCGTCGGTGAGCGAGTCGGAGGGGTTCGGCGTCCGCGTGCTTCACTCCGGGGCGTGGGGGTTCTCATCGAGCTCCATCACGACGCCTGAGAACGTGACCGCGGTGGCCGGCCAGGCGCTCGAGATCGCGCGGGCCAGCGCGAGGGTCGGGACGCAGAAGGTGCTCCTGGACGGCCAGGACGCGGTCGTCGACACGTACGCGACGCCTGTCGAGGAGGACCCGTTCGCGGTCTCGCTCGGCGACAAGCTCGGGATCCTGTCGGCGTCGTGCGCCGGGATGTCGAAGACGCCGCTGGTCAAGATCGCGACGGCCTCGATGATGAACTTCAGGACCGAGAAGCTCTTCGTCAGCGCCGAGGGGAGCGAGATCGAACAGACGATCACGGAAGCCGGAGGGGGGATCGCCGCCACGGCGATGGACGGCGCAGAGCGTCAGACGCGGTCGTACCCGGCGAGCTTCCGGGGCGACTACTCGACGGCGGGGTTCGAGTTCACGAGGGGACTCGATCTCGCCGCGCACGCGGAGAAGACGGGGCGCGAGGCCTCGGAACTTCTGCGCGCCGAGGAGTGCCCGACGCGCAAGACGACGGTCATCATCGGCGGCACGCAGCTCGCGCTCCAGGTGCACGAGTCGTGCGGCCACCCGATCGAGCTCGACCGCGTGTTCGGGACCGAGGCGTCGTACGCCGGGACGAGCTTCCTGACGGTCGACAAGCTCGGCGACCTCAAGTACGGCTCGGACATCGTGAACATCGTCGCCGACGCGACGTCGCCTGGCGGCCTGGGCACGTTCGGCTACGACGACGAGGGCGTGCCGGCGCAGTGCTCCGAGATCGTGACGGAGGGCATGTTCACGGGCTACATCATGAGCCGCGAGACCGCGCCGCGCATCGGTCTCCGGAGTAACGGGACCATGCGGGCCGACGGCTGGAACAGGATCCCGCTCGTCCGGATGACGAACATCAATCTCCTCCCGGGCAAGGGCAGCCTCGAGGATCTCATCGCCGACACGAAGGAGGGCATCTTCATCGACTCCAACAAGAGCTGGAGCATCGACCAGAGGAGGCTCAACTTCCAGTTCGGCTGCGAGATCGCCTGGGAGATCAAGGACGGCCGTCTCGGCCGCATGTACAAGAACCCCGTCTACACGGGCATCACCCCCGAGTTCTGGGGGGCGTGCGACGCGATCGCCGGCCCCGAGGAGTGGCACATCTGGGGCATCCCGAGCTGCGGCAAGGGAGAGCCGGGGCAGGTCGCGCACGTCGGACACGGTGTTTCGCCATCGAGATTCCGGAACGTCGAAGTGGGGGTGAGGAGATGATCGGAAGAGACGAGCTCACCGCGCTCTTGACGGACGCGCTGGCGAACTCCCCGGCAGACGAGACGGAACTCGTCGCCTACACGCACCAGACGTCGCTCACGAGATTCGCGAACTCCGTGATTCACCAGAACGTGCGAGAGGACGACAACTACCTGATCGCGCGTGTCGCCGTGGGGAAGAAGGTCGGCGTCACGTCGACGAACAGGGCGGACAAGGAGGGGCTGGGCAAAGCGATCGAGCGCGCCACGGAGATGGCGAAGCAGAGTCCCGAGCAGCACGACTTCCCCGGGCTCCCGAAGGCCGAGACTGCGCCTGCGGTCTCCGCGCACTCGGCGGTGACCGCGGCGATGACTCCCGCGGAGCGCGCCGACGCCGTCGCGAAAGCGGCCGACGTCGCGAAGGCTGCGGGCCTCACGATCTCGGGCGCGTACCGCGTGGCGAACATCTCGCTCGCGGTCGTGAACTCCGTCGGTACGCGCCAGCACTACGACGCGAGCGACGGGTTCCTGTCGGTCTTCGCGATGGACGACGACGGGATCAGCGGGTCGGCGACCGCGTACGCGGTCGGCGTCGACGACATCGACCCTGCGGCGGTGGCGGCGATCGCGGTCGACAAGTGCAAGGCGGCGGCGAACCCGGTCTCGATCGAGCCAGGACCGATCGACGTCGTGCTCGAACCGCGCGCGACATCGGAGATCATGGAGTGGCTCAACTTCACGGCCTTCGGCGCGAAGCAGGTGCAGGAGGGGCAGAGTTTCATGACCGGTCGGATCGGCGAGAGAGTGATGGGCGAGAACGTCACCATCTACGACGACGGCCTCGACACGACCGGCATCCCTATCCCGTTCGACTACGAGGGCGTCCCGAAGAAGCGCGTCACGATCATCGAGAACGGCATCGCGAAGGGGCCGGTCCACGACTCGCTGACGGCGGCGAAGGACGGCGTCGAGTCGACGGGGCACGCGGGCATGGCTTCGTTCCGCGCCGGGCCGGGACCGTCGAACCTGTTCATCGCGGGGGGCGACGCGACGTCGGACGATCTCGTGAAGTCCGTGAAGCGCGGCCTTCTCATCACGCGTTTCCACTACATCAACGGGCTCCTCGACACGCGGAAGGCCCTCTTCACCGGGATGACGCGCGACGGCACGTTCCTGATCGAGGACGGCAAGATCACGACCGCGGTCAAGAACCTCCGGTTCACCGACAGCATGCTGCGG
Organism: bacterium; assembly: GCA_025774645.1. Taxonomy (GTDB): domain Bacteria; phylum Joyebacterota; class Joyebacteria; order Joyebacterales; family Joyebacteraceae; genus JALGVN01. Next base: position 2,298 of record JALGVN010000178.1, on the reverse strand, counting down.
GCGTACTCGAACGTCGAAGCCGTGAGCCGCGACCGTGAGACCGCCGGAAGAAACTGGGGCGGGATCGGGTCGGTCACGGCGCCGACGATGCTCATCCGGGACTTCAAGTTCACCGGCTCGACGGAGTTCTAGCAGGAACCGATGCCCCGGGCGGGCGCTAGACGCCCCGGCGCCCCGCGGGGTCCAACTACCGACGGGATGCGGCGACCGGCGGGATCCAGCGACCGGCGGGGTCAGACGGCGGAAGTCAGCGTCCCGCGGGGGCCGCAGGATCAAGCGACCGACCAGCGGCTCAGACGAAGGGAGTGCTCGATGTACTCGGACATCAAGGCCATCGGCGAGCGCATCGAGCGCGAGAGCGGCTTCGTCTCGACCCTTGTCTCAGAGATCGATAAGGTCATCGTCGGACAGCGCTACATGATCGAGCGGCTCCTGATGGGGCTCCTCGCCAACGGGCACGTTCTCATCGAGGGCGTTCCCGGCCTCGCCAAGACGCTCGCCGTCCGGACGCTCTCCCGGGCGATCGACACGGGGTTCCAGCGCATCCAGTTCACGCCGGACCTTCTGCCGGCCGATCTCACCGGCACCCAGATCTACTCGCCGTTGACGGGGAGCTTCTCCACGAAGAAGGGGCCGATCTTCTCGAACCTGATCCTCGCCGACGAGATCAACCGCGCGCCGGCGAAGGTGCAGAGCGCGCTCCTCGAGGCGATGCAGGAGCGCCAGGTCACGATCGGCGGGGAGACGTTCGCGCTCGACGAGCCGTTCCTCGTCCTCGCGACCCAGAACCCGATCGAGCAGGAGGGGACGTACCCGCTCCCCGAGGCGCAGGTCGACCGCTTCATGCTCAAGCTGAAGGTCGGGTATCCGACGAGGGAAGAGGAGCTCGAGATCATGAACCGGATGTCGAAGGGCAGGGAGCCCGTCGCGTCCCCGGTGGTCTCGCCCGACACGATCCTGAAGGCCCGCGAGCTCGTGACGGAGATCTACGTCGACGAGAAGATCAAGCAGTACATCCTCGACATCGTGTTCGCGACGCGCGAGCCGGCCGAGTTCGGACTCGGTATCGGCGACCTCATCGCGTACGGCGCCTCGCCCCGCGCATCGATCTACCTCTCGATCACGGCGAGGGCGCACGCGTTCCTCGACGGGCGCGCGTTCGTGACCCCGGAGGACATCAAGGCCGTGGCGATGGACGTGCTGAGGCACCGCGTGATCATCACGTACGAGGCCGAGGCGGAGGAACTCACCTCCGAGGACATCGTGCAGAGGATCCTCGACAACGTCGAGGTCCCGTAACTGCTTCCGGACGCTCATGATTCCCACAGAGGTCATCAAGAAGATCCGCCGGATCGAGATCCGGACGAAACGTCTCGTGACAGACGTGTTCTCGGGCGCGTACCAGAGCGTCTTCAAAGGACGCGGCATCGAGTTCACGGAGGTAAGGGAGTACCTTCCGGGTGACGACATCCGCGCGATCGACTGGAACGTCACGGCGAGGATGGGACACCCGTTCGTCAAGAAGTACGACGAGGAGCGCGAGCTGACGATCGTCTTCCTCGTAGACGCGAGCGGCTCCGGGAGCTTCGGCACCGTCGAGCGACTCAAGTCCGAGCTCGCCGCCGAGCTGTGCGCCCTCCTGGCGTTCTCCGCGATCAGAAACAACGACCGTGTCGGCCTCGTCATCTTCACGGACCGCGTGGAGAAGGTCGTCCCGCCCCGGAAGGGGAGGCGGCACGTCCTCCGCGTCGTTCGCGAGCTGCTTTACCACGAGCCGGAAGGGAAGGGGACCGACATCGCGGGCGCCCTCGACTACCTCTCGAACGTCGTGAGGCGCCACGCGGTCGTCTTCCTCGTGAGCGACTTCCTCGCTGAGGGCTACGAGCGGTCGCTCGCCGTGGCGAACCGCCGGTACGATCTCATCGCGGTCGAGATGTCGGACCCGCGTGAGCGCGAACTCCCGCGCCTCGGACTCGTCGAGTTCGAGGACCCGGAGACCGGCGAGAGGGTCGCGATCGACACCGGGCGCGCTCGCTTCGCGGAGCGGTTCGCCGCGGAGGTGGAGCGGGTCGAGGAGGAGCGGCGCAGGCTCTTCACGAAGCTCGGGATCGACTTCATCCCGATCTCGACCGACCGGCCGTACGTCGAGCCGCTCGAGAAGTTCTTCAGGATGCGCGCCCGCCGCGCCGGACCTCTCGTGACGTCGCGGAGGAGGAGCTAGATGGCTGGGTCGGTGAGACACACGGCGGCAGCGGCCGTGCTCATCCTCGCGATCGCCCTCGCGGCCGTTCTCGGCTG
>JALGVN010000177.1 GCA_025774645.1 bacterium | reverse complement strand
GAGATGCTCCGAGATCTCGAGGCCGCCCGCGACGCGCTCGCCGGCATGCCGACCGGGACGTGCGGCGACGGCCGGCCGTCGACCGCGGCCCTCCCCCTCCTCGACATGAGCCCCGAGGCCGATCAGGAGTACTTCTGCGAGGGAATCGCCGAGGAGCTCCTGAACGCCCTCGCGGGCATCAGCCACCTCCGCGTCGTCGCCAGGACGGCGGCGTTCCAGTTCCGCGGAAAGGGCCACGACGTCCACGAGATCGGCAGGAAGCTCCACGCCGACACGATCCTCGAGGGGAGCGTCAGGAAGGCGGGGAACCGGATCCGCGTCACGGCGCAGCTCGTCAGCGCGGACGACGGCTACCACCTCTGGTCGGAGAAGTTCGACCGCGACCTTGACGACGTGTTCGCGATCCAGGACGAGATCTCGCTGGCGATCGTCGAGAAGCTCAGGGTGAAGCTCCTGGGCGATGAGAAGGAGAAGCTCGTCAAGCGTCACACGGAGAACCTCGAGGCGCACAACCTCTACCTCCAGGGGCGTTACTTCTGGAACAAGCGCCACGAGACGGGGCTCCTCAAGGCGATCGAGTGCTTCGAGAACGCAATCGAGATAGACCCCGACTACGCACTCGCCTACTCGGGAATCGCCGACGCGTACATCTGCTTCAACATGTACATGGGAGCGCCTCCCGCGGACACACTGGCGAAGGCCGAGGAGGCAGCGCGGAAGGCGCTCGAAATCGACGATGATCTCGCCGAGGCGCACACCTCGATGGGTAACGTCAAGGCGGAGCTTCACTGGGACTGGACCGGAGCCGAAGCGCACTTCAAGAAGGCCATCGCGCTCAATCCCAACTACGCCACCGCACACAATTGGTACGCCAACCTCCTCGAGACGCTCGGCAGGGAGGAGGAAGCGCTCGCAGAGATCGCCCGCGTCCAGGAGCTCGATCCGCTGTCGCTCGTGGGGCTGCGGAACCAGGCCGCGACCTACATCGTGGCCGGGGACTTCGACCGGGCGGAGGAAATCGCCAGACGGGCGCTCGAGATGGACCCGGAGTTCGTCTTTCTCCACTCGATTCTCGCCTGGGTGCACTGGGAGCGAGGCGAGCACGAGGAGGCCCTTCGGGAGTTCGAGGAAGACAGAAGGCGAGAGAAGGGACCGACCTCGATTCTCGACTGCTGGATCGGGTCGCTCCTCGCCGCGATGGAGAGGACCGACGAAGCGGAGGCGCTCCTGAGTCGGCTCCGACCGGCGCGGGAGCTCGGTCACGTTCCACCGGTCCCCTTCGCGGGACTCTGCTTCACGCTGGGCCACATGGACGAGGGCTTCGAGGCGCTCGAGAAGGCCTGCGAGCAGCGCGACTCCACCCTGCGACACATGCGATCGGAGTGGTTCAGGAGCATGGGGGTGGTGTCCGACCCCCGGTTCAACGCCATTCTGAGGAAGATGGGACTGCCGGAGCTATGAGCGAGACCATCTCCCACTACCGAATCATCGAGAAGCTCGGCGAGGGCGGCATGGGCGTCGTCTACAAGGCCGAGGACACGAAGCTCGGCCGCGTGGTCGCGCTCAAGTTCCTGCCGCCAGGCTCGACCGACGACCCCGAGGCCCGGGAGCGTTTCACCCGCGAGGCGCAGGCGGCTGCCGCGCTCAACCACCCGAACATCTGCACGGTCTTCGAAATCGACGAGGTCGACGGGCGCACGTTCATCGCGATGGAGTACGTCGCCGGACCGACGCTCCGGACCGAGATCCGATCCGGCCGACTGTCGGTCGACAGGGCGCTCGACATCGCAATCGGGATCGCCGAGGCCCTCGACGAGGCCCACGCGAGACAGATCGTCCACCGGCGCGAAGGTCCTGGACTTCGGGCTCGCACGGCTCGCGGGCTCTGCTCTCCTCACACGGACCGGGACGACGGTCGGCACGGCGGCCTACATGTCTCCGGAGCAGGCGCGGGGAATTGACGTCGATCATCGGTCGGACCTTTGGTCGCTGGGCGTCGTAGTCTACGAGATGATCGCCGGCCGGCGTCCGTTCTCTGGCGACAGCGAACCCTCGATCCTCCGGGCGATCCTGACCGATGAACCCGACAGGCTCGACGTGCACAGAAGCGACGTCCCTCCTGCAGTGGTGCGGATTGTCGCCAGGGCGCTCGCGAAGGATGCGTCCGCGCGCTACGCGAGCGCGTCGGAGCTCCTTCGCGACCTCACGATCGCGAAGGACGAGCTCAGCTCATGCTCGAGAACGCATGCCTCGGCGGCGGCCGATCCCGACCGCTCGATCGCCGTCCTCCCGTTCGCCGACATGAGCCCCGCCGGCGACCAGGAGCACTTCTGCGACGGCATGGCGGAGGAGATCATCAACGCGCTCACCCAGCTCGAGGGACTCCGCGTCGTCGCCCGAACGTCCGCGTTCGCGTTCAAGGGGAAGAACGAGGACATCCGCGAGATCGGGAGGAAGCTGTCGGTCGGGAACCTACTCGAGGGGAGCGTGCGGAAGGCCGGCGACCGTCTCAGGATCACGGCCCAGCTCATCAGCGTGGCGGACGGCTGTCACCTCTGGTCGGAGCGCTACGACCGCGAGCTCACCGACGTGTTCGCGATCCAGGACGAGATCACCCTGGCGATCGTCGAGAACCTCAGGATGAGACTCCTTGGTGGCGTGCGGGAGAGACTCGTCGGGCGGCAGACCGAGGATCTTGAAGCCTACTGGTCGTACCTGCGTGGCCGTCAGCTCTGGACCAGGAGAACCGGCGAGAGCATGGAGGAAGCCAAGGGGTGTTTCGAGAAGGCCATCGCGCTCGACCCGGGCTACGCTCTCGCCTACGACGCGCTCGCGCAGTGCATCGCGGCCTCCGCGCACTATCGGCGCGTCCACCCGGCCGTGATCCGCCGTGAGGCAAAGGCCAAGGCTCTCAAGGCGCTCGAGCTAGACGACACGCTCGCAGGACCGCACGCCACGCTCGGCGGGATCCTGAGCGACGACGAGTGGGACTGGGAGGGCGCCGAGCGGGAGTTCAAACGCGCGCTCGAGCTCGACCCGGGACACGCCACCACCCACCAGTGGTACGCCGAGTTCCTGCTGATCCTCGATCGAACGGAGGAGGCCATGCGGGAGGCGCAGTTGGGGGTCGAGCTGGATCCGCTGTCACCCGTCATGAACGCTCGCGTGGGAATGGTCCTCTACTACGAACGGAAGTACGCCGAGGCGGAGCGGCATTTCAGAACCGCGATCGCGCTTGACCCGGAGTACATCCAGGGCTACATGTTCCTCGCGTACACGCTCGCCCATCAGTCGCGCCCCGAGGAAGCGATAGAGGCCGCCCGGAAGACCGGGCTGCCGGGCGTGGTCGCGTACTTCAAGGCCCTCGCCGGCGACACCGACGACGCCAGGAAGCGCTACGAGGAACTCCTGGAGGAGATGGAAGAGACCTACATCTGGCCGACGTTCCTCGCGGACCTCTGTCAGGTGATGGGCGACATGGACAAGGCGTTCGAGTGGCTCGAGAAAGCCTGCGATGACCACGACGTGCGGCTCCCCTACAGAATGAGCGGCCCGTGGGGCGATCCGTACCGCGACGACCCGCGGTTCACGGAGATCGCGAAGAGAATGGGCCTCGCGTAGTCACGCATCCCACAGCCCGACAGCAGCGCGACCCGCACGCTGAAACGCCCTCCGCGCGGACGCGGAGGGCGAGTTGATTGTCGGATGGCTTCGGGAGCCGCCCCGCGGCAGGCTCCGCGCCGGCACGAGACCTACGGCCTGTACATCGCCTTGATCCCGCCCCAGGTCTTCTGTTCGACCGGCGACGGACCGCTGCAGGTCTCGCCGGTCGCGCCCAGGAGCTCGCCCCACCCGTTGTTGTCGGGCAGGCAGGGCGACGCCGCGTAGACCCGGAGGTCCCCGCTCCACATGTCGCAGAACAGCGGATCCACGAAGATGTTGTCGGAGTTGTTGCCGCAGAGCGAGTCGCCGCCTGCGTTGGAGTAGATGCAGCTCCGCGTGATTGAGAGAGAGGCCGCGGGGTCGCAGTGGACCGTCTCACCCGCGAGCTGGTACGAGATGATGGAGTTCACGACGTCGAAGTCGGACCCGGCCTCGCAGTTGAGCACCGTGCCCTGCGTCGCCGCGTTCAGCGCGAAGGTGCAGTTCGTGATCGTCGCGGTAACGTTCGCCCCGCTGAATCCCCCGCAGACCGTCGCGGAGTTCCCGCGGAAGACGACGTTCGTCAGCGAGTACATCCCGTCGAAGGCCGCGAACCCTCCCACGGTTTCGTAGGCGAGGTTCGACTCGAAGGTGACGTCGTACAGCATCGCAGGCGCTCCCTCGCAGCGCATCCCGGCGCTCAGGGACGCCGTGTTCTGGACGAACCTCACGTCGCCGAGCGTGAGCGTGCTCCCCCCGCTCGCCATGATCCCGCCGCCGCGGAGCGCGGTGTTCGCCTCGAACGTCACGTTCTCGACGACGAGCGCCGAGCCCTCCGCGCAGTTGATGCCGCCGCCTCCACTACTCGCCACGTTGTTGTCGAACATGCAGTTCCGGACCGTGACGCCCGACGCTGCTTCACATCTGATCCCGCCCCCGCGCTGCGTTCCGCCGTTCGTGATCCTGAAGCCCTCGACGACCGAGTCGACGGTCTCGCCGCTGTGGAAGTAGAACCCGCGACCGACGCTCTGGCAGTCGATCGTCGTCGCCGCCGGCCCGGCCTCCGAGAGGAGCGTGAGGTTCACTCCCCCGAAGTCGATGTCGTGGTTGCCCGGCCCGGCGTAGGTGCCCGGCTCCACCAGCACCGTGTCGCCCTCGCTCGCGCTGTTCACAGCGAGCTGGATCGTGCCGAAGTCCCCAGGCACGCGGATGACCCCCGCGGCTCCCTGCGCCAGGACGATGAGAAGGACGGCCGTCGCCAGTCCTGTCAGTCTCCCCATGCTCGTCTCCACGTTGTTGTTGCCCACGGCACACCTCCACCCCCGGCCGCCGGCATACCACTCCTGCGCACGGACAGATCCGCACTTGACACCTTCCACTATGATACCATTTCTGGAAGTCTGTTTCAAGGGCGCGTCCTGGCTCGCGCGGAGTTCACGAGGACCGTCTCGGGGCCCAGAACGCCCTGTGCCCCGGGAGTATGCGCCGGTACAATGGGGTCCGTCGCCCGTTGCCGGGAGACGCCGGCCGCCCGCAGGCGGCCGACCCCTCGCGAGGATCCGACCCGTGAGAGACGTACTCGAAGAGATCCGGGCACGGGCGCGCCGCGTCCCGATGACCGTCGTTCTTCCCGAGGGGCACGACGGGAGGGTGCTCCGGGCCGCCGCCAGCTCCCACGGGGAGGGACTCGCCCGGATCATTCTGCTCGGCAGACCCCGCTCGATCATCTCGCGTGCCGCTTCCTTCGGGATCGACGTCACCGGCATCGAGATCGTGGATCCGGAGACGTCCGATTTGCTCACCTACCTGGCTCGTCTCTACCACAAGCTCCGGGAGCACGAAGGTGTGACCGAAGAGGAGGCGGCCGAGCGCGTGCGCGATCCGGTCACGTTCGGGGTGCTGCTCGTGAGCACGGGTCTCGCCGACGGGTGCGTGGCGGGAGCGGCGACCTCGACGGTCGACGTTCTGCAGGCCGCGCTCCACACGATCGGCGTGGCACCCGGGGTGAGCACGGTGTCCGGGGCCTTCCTCGTGATCGTTCCCGAGGGTCGCGACGTCGCCGAGCGAGCGCTTCTTTTCGCCGACTGCGCCGTGATGCCGCGTCCGGGACCTCTTCAGCTCGCGAGCGTCGCGACCGTGACGGCCGCCACCCGTCGCTGGCTCCTCGGCGACGAGCCCGTCGTCGCGATGCTCTCGTTCTCCACCAAGGGTAGCGCTCCGGTGAAGGAGACCGGCAGGGTCGTCAAGGCGACTCGGCGCCTCCGCGAAGAGGCTCCCAACCTGGCGGTCGACGGCGAGCTCCAGGCCGACGCTGCACTCGTCCCGTCCGTCGCGGAGAAGAAGGTCGGGCCGAGCGATGCCGCGGGACGGGCGAACGTCCTGGTCTTCCCCGATCTCGACGCGGGCAACATCTGCTACAAACTCGTCGAGCGGCTGTGCGGAGCGCGCACGGTCGGCCCGATCCTCCAAGGCATCGCGAAGCCCGTGAACGACCTCTCTCGTGGGGCGAGCGTCGAGGACATCGTCGATCTCGTCGCGGTCACGGTCGTCCAGGCGCAGAACCTCGGATAGGAGCCGCGGCTTCCGTGGAGCGCGTCCGCGAACAGAGAGCACTTCGAGGCACACCGGGGCACATACGAAGAGGGCAGGACCCAGCGGGCCTGCCCTCTCTCTTTGCGTTCGAGCCGCCGCTACGCACCGACGAGCGCGGCCTTCATCTGCTCCACGGCGGCGTCCGCGGCGTCACCGAGCTGGTCGGGAGTCGTGCAGCCGGGGACGACGTAGTTCCCGGCGTGCTTGAGCAGCCCGTACTTCGCGAGCCTGCTGAAGCCCTCCTCGATGAGGTCCGCGTTCTCCTCGACGGGCCCCCCGCACGTCACGAGAAGCGCCACGGGCTTGTCCTTGAGCAGCGACGTGTACTCCGGCGTCGTGTACCCCTTCACGAAGCACAGGTGCCGGTCGAGGAGCGCCTTGATCTGCGCGGGGAACGTCCACATGTAGAGCGGCGTCGCGTAGACGACCGCGTCGGCCTCGAGGATGCTCGCGATTACGCTCTGCGCGTCGTCCATCTGGACGCAGCCGGGCTCGGACAGGTTCTGGGCGCACGCGTAGCACGCGAGGCATCCGCCGACGTTGAGCTTCTGGAGGTCGATCCGCTCGACCTCGTGGCCGTCGCCCAGCGCCTTCTCGAACTTCTCGAGCACCGCGGCCGTGTTGCCGTTCGCCCTCGGACTGCCCTGGATCGTCACCACCTTCATCGGTCTCTCCTTTCACGTCGTCGTTTGACCGCTTCCTTCGAATCGTCTATTCGGGCGGGAAGAGGAACCTGAGCGCGCCCGGGAACCGCGCGGCCCAGTACGTCTCGTGATGCCTCGCTCCCTCGTCCTCGACGACCATGAGATCCTCGCCGAGCACGAACCCCTTCGCGACAAGGACGTCGCTGAGCGCACGGAGCTCGCCGATGCTGTCGTCGACGCCGTCCCCGTCGCCGTCGCGCTCTTCACCCCACTCACGCGTCCCCATGTCCACGTAGAG
>JALGVN010000176.1 GCA_025774645.1 bacterium | reverse complement strand
CAACCGGAAGTCGATCAGGAAGTACACCGCCGAGATGCATGGCGACGACGTCATCGAGGCGATCGTCCGCGCGGGTCAGCAGGCGCCGTTCGCGGCTCAGCTTGGGAGCGTGCTCATGAAGCGCGCGGGGGAGGGCAAGAAGCTCCCGTTCGAGGCGCCGATCCTCTTCACGATCTGCGTCGACTCCCACAGGCTCGAGCTCATCATGAAGCGCCGCGGCTGGACGATGGTGACGAGCGATCTCTCGATCCTGCTCTTCGGGATGCAGGACGCGGCGTACATGGCGGAGAACATGGTCGTCGCCGCCGAGAGCCTCGGTCTCGGAAGCTGCTTTCTCGGGGGCGCTCCGTACTGCTCGGAGAAGATCGTCGAGGAGTACAGTCTGCCGCCGCGAGTCTTCCCACTGGTTCAGCTCACGATGGGTTTCCCGGCGGAGGACCCGCCGACGCGCCCGCGGTATCCGATCGATCTCCACCTCTTCGAGGACGAGTACCGCGAGTTCTCGGAAGACGACATCGCGCGGGCGGTGGAGGCCATGGACGCCGGGTACTTGGGACAGGACTACTACCGGCGCGCAGGCTACATGATCCCTCTCGAGGGCGATCGGGAGGAGACGTTCACCTACGACGACTACGGCTGGACCGAGCACATCTCGCGGAAGTGGGGGCAGTGGCTCGGTTCCGCCGGCAAGCTCCTCGGGCCGCTCGCGAAGTGCGGGTTCCCGATGGAACCTGACGACGTCGTCGACGACGTCGGTCCTTTCGACGACTGACGGAACGGGACGAGAGACCGCGGGATGAAGATCTACGTGAGCGCCGACATCGATGGCATCACAGGGACGACCCACTGGGACGAGACCGACGACTTCTTCGAAGTGCTGAGACTCCTGAAGTTCGTCGTGTAGTCTGGTAGGATGGCACACTCGGGCACATCGCACCCTGACTGGGAGGTTCAACGGTGAGCACACGCGCGGTCGTCTTCGCGCTGGCGGGTCTTCTTGTTCTCGGCGGCTGTACCACGGTGCCGATCACCGGGAGGAGTCAGCTCTCGATGGTCCCGCAGGCGGACATCGTGACCTCGGCGGCGCAGGGCTACGACGAGCTCATCGCCGAGTCCGAGCTGTCGTCGGACAGCGAGATGACACAGATGGTCGTCGATGTCGGGACCGACGTCGCGCGGTCCGCCGAGGCCTTCCTGCGCGAGGTCGGGATGGAGAGCGAGCTCCGCTACTACGAATGGGAGTTCAACCTCATACAGGACGACGAGATGCCGAACGCCTTCTGTCTTCCGGGCGGGAAGATCGGCGTCTACACCGGGATCATTCCGGTCGCGGGAGGGCCGGACGGGCTCGCGGTCGTCATGGCCCACGAGGTCGCGCACGCCATCGCGAACCACGGCGGCGAGCGCATGAGTCAGCTCCTCCTCGCCGAGCTCGGCGGCATGGCCCTCGCGACGGCGATGCAGACGAAGCCCGATGAGACGAGAGAGCTCGCCATGCTGGCGTACGGCCTCGGGGCGCAGCTCGGCGTGCTCCTGCCGTACAGCAGGCAGCACGAGTCCGAGGCAGACCGCATCGGCCTCATCCTCATGGCGCGGGCGGGGTACGATCCCAACGAGGCCATCCCGTTCTGGCAGCGCATGAACCGGCTCGGGGGAGCACGGCCGCCGGAGTTTCTCTCGACCCACCCGGCGCCCGAGACGAGGATCGAGCAGATCCGGGAGTACCTCCCGGAGGCTCTTGGGTACTACGAGGGGTAGAAGATCGTGGGCAACCGGCCGCGAGGAGTGGCCGGAGATGACGAGGAGGTTCGAATGAGCCCTGAAGCGAAGCCGTTCGACGCGAAGCGCGGCCGCGTGACCGCGGCCATCTTCCTGATCGCCGCGGGCATCCTGCTCTTCTTCCTGCAGTCGCGGGTCGGACTCGGGCAGTCCGGGTTCTTCTTCATCGCAGGCACCGTGTTCGTGGCGGCGTACTTCTACAACGGGTCGTACGGATACCTCGTCCCCGGCTGCCTCCTTATCGGGCTCGGATTCGACAATCTGGCCGAGGTGCCGCTGGGACTCCAGTTCCACGAGTGGAGCCCGGCAGGACTGGGGCTCGGGTTCGTCTTCGTCTTCGTGGTCGACTATCTCTATCGTCGCGAGTCGCGCTGGTGGCCGCTCATCCCGGGCGGCATCCTGGTCGTGATGGGGGTGTCGTCGGCGGGTTTCGGGCTCTCGTGGGCCCTCTCGCTGATCGGTCCTGGCGCGCTCGTGCTCATCGGCCTCGGGGTGCTCTTCGGGTGGGTGGGGCGTCGCCGCGACACCGAGACGCCCCACGTGGCCGGAGGAGACGGACCGTCACAATCTCAGGGGTGAGAGGAGCGCGCAGCTGGGGAACTCTCAGAGGGCCCGCTTCGTCGAGGGCCCGGTCGGACCGACGCTCGCGAGGCTGAGCGCGCCGATGATCCTCGGGATCCTCGGCATCCACGCCTTCAATCTCATCGACACGTTCTTCGTGGGGCAGCTGGGAACGCGGGAGCTCGCGGCGATGAGCTTCACGTTCCCGGTCGTCTTCACGATCGCCGGCATGGCGCTCGGGCTCGGGCTCGGTACGTCGGCGGTCATCTCGCGTGCGATCGGAGAGGGGGACTGGCACAAGGTCCGGCGCCTCACGACCGACAGCCTCGCGCTCTCGTGGCTCATCGTCGCGTGCCTGGTGGTCGTCGGACTCCTCACGATCGACCCCGTCTTCCGCCTCCTCGGGGCGACCGACGAGTCCCTCCCGCTCATCCGGCAGTACATGCGCATCTGGTACCCGGGCGCCGCGTTCGTCGTCATCCCGATGGTCGGCAACAACGCGATTCGCGCCACGGGCGACACGAAGACCCCGAGCCTCATCATGCTCGTGGCCGTCTGCGCCAACGGACTGATCGATCCCTTCCTCATCTTCGGGTGGGGGCCGTTCCCGAGACTCGAGCTGGCCGGCGCCGCGCTCGCCACGATCATCGGACGCTCGATCACGTTCATCGTCGCGCTCTGGGTACTCGGACGGCGCGAGAAGATGCTCACGCGGCAGTTCCCAGGGTTCCGGACGGTATGGGAATCCTGGAAGAGCGTGCTCTACATCGGAGTCCCGAGCGGACTGGTGAACGTCGCGATCCCCGTCGGGCTCGGGATCATCACGCGGTTCGTCTCGGGGTACGGCGCCGCGGCCGTGGCCGCGTTCGGAGTCGCGTCGCGCATCGAGACGTTCGCCCTGACGCCGATCGGCGCGGTGCGGAGCGTCCTCACGCCCTTCATAGGTCAGAACTGGGGCGCCCGCAGACACGACCGCGTGCGCCGGGGCGTCACCCTGAGCCAGCGGTTCGCGCTGGCGTGGGGAGTGCTCCTCCTCGTCGTCTTCGCCTTCGTGGGTTCCCGGCTGGCCGCGCTCTTCAACGACGACCCGGCGGTCGTCCGGAACGTGGCGCTCTACCTGTGGCTGGTGCCGCTGAGCTACGGGCTCAAGGGCGTCTTCCAGCTCTCGACTGCGGGGCTCGCCGTGCTCAGGCGGCCTCTTGACGCGGCCGCCCTGACCGCGCTCCAGATCTTCGGGTTCTACGTGCCCCTCGGCGTCCTGGGGTCGCGTCTCCTCGGACTGACGGGGGTGTTCGGGGCCGCCGCGATCGCGAACGTGGTCACAGGAATCGCCGCATACTTCTGGCTGGCGAGAGTAATGAGAATGAGGGAGCGGCGCGGCGAGACCGGGCTCGCGGGGTGAAGCGGCCTCGGTCGGCCGGCGCGCTCCCGGGAGGCATCTGTCGGAAGGGGGAGCATTGGAGGTCGCAGCGCTCGTCCGTGAGGCGGCGGAGAGGATCCGCGGACACGTGCGAGAGACGCCCCTCGAGCGCTCGCTCGCCCTGAGCGAGCGGTCGGGGAGGGACGTCTTCCTCAAGCTCGAGAACGTCCAGATCGGCGGCTCGTTCAAGGTCCGCGGCGTCCTGAACTTCCTGTTCTCCCTGAGCCCCGCGGAGCTCGAGCGCGGCGTCATCACGGCCTCGACGGGGAACCACGGGCTCGGCCTCGCCTACGGCGCTGGGCTCGTGGGAACCTCGTGCGTCGTGTGCTTGCCGGTGGGAACTCCCCAGCACCGAGTGGACGCGCTCCGCCGGCACGGCCCGGAGCTCATCGTCGCCGGGAGCGAGTGCGCCGAGACCGAGGCGTTCGCGCGGCAGGAGGCGGAGAGGCGGGAGCTCGTCTACGTCCCGCCGTACAACGATCCGAGGATCGTCGGCGGACACGGGACGATCGGTCTCGAACTCCTGCAAGAGCTCGACCGCGTCGACCGCGTGTTCGTCGCGGTCGGGGGAGGGGGCCTCGTCTCCGGCATCGGCGGGTTCCTCAAGGAGGCGGCGGGCTCTACGACCGTCGTCGGGTGTCTCCCGAAGAACTCCCCCGTGATGTACGACTCGATCGTCGCCGGACGCATCGTCGACTCGACGGTGCTGCCAACGCTCTCCGACGCGACGGCCGGCGGGATCGAGCCCGGCGCGATCACCTTCGACCTCTGCCGGAAGTACGTCGACGACTGGGTCCTCGTCGACGAGGACGAGATCGCCTCGGCCATGAGGTTCGTCTTCGAGGAGCACCGGCTGGTCATCGAGGGCGCGGCCGGAGTGGCGGTCGCCGGATTCCTGCGCCAGGCCGCGGCCGGAACCGGAGCCGGGACTGGGACCGGGGGAGGTTCGAACGACGTCGTGCTCCTCTGCGGCGGCAACGTCGACCTCGCGCTCTTCCGGGAGATCGTCTGCCGGGACGGCGGGAAGGCGCCGCGGCGAGGAGGTGACGGGGAATGACGCACGAGCTCCGCGTCCACATCGTCCATCCTCCGGACGAGCCGTCGACGTTGAGGGACCTCCTCGATCCGGGCGTGCGGCTCACCTTCGGTCCTGAGCTCCCGGAGGATCCGGACTACGAAGTCCTGGTCACGGGGATTCCGACGCGGGAGGAGATCGAGGCAAGCTCCGCGGTCCGGACAGTGATCATCCCGTGGGCTGGGCTCTCGAGGAAGACGCGCGACGTGCTCCTCGAGTTCCCCGACGTCGCGGTCCACAACCTCCATCACAACGCGGGCGCTGCGGCCGAGCTCGCGGTCGCGCTTCTCCTCGCGGCCGCCAAGTTCGTGGTCCCGATGGACAGGTCTCTCAGGAGCGGCGACTGGACGCCGCGGTACGGTCCGAGCCCGACCGTCCTCCTCGAGCGAAAGACGGTGCTCGTTCTGGGGTACGGAGCGATCGGGCGGCACGTCGCGCGCGTCTGTCGCGGGCTCGGGATGAACGTCGTGGGCGTCAGGCGCTCGAGGGAGCCGGGCGGCGGG
>JALGVN010000175.1 GCA_025774645.1 bacterium | reverse complement strand
TGAACGGGCGAGGCGTCGCGATGAACGCCAGGCGCTCGGCATCGTACTCGCCTACGTTCTCTCTCTGGTAGCCATCGTCAAGCCTCAGCTGCATGGTGTCGCCTTCGCGCAGGACGTGCGACTCGCCGCTGCCGGCGGTGACCCTGACCATGCCCAGCATGCAGAGAACGACGATCTCGCCGATCATGGGGTGGGCCGACATCTTCTCTCCGGGAGCGACGTGTGTCGCGAAGATCTGCAGGGTGCCACCGGGCAGTCCCCGGCTCAATACGCCTGCAGTCAGCGGTCTTCCTTCCTTGTCCGAGACGAAGAAGTCGGTTCGGTCGGCTGCTCTCGAGACCACTACCGTCGGGAGGGACTCCTCGCGAACGAAGAACGAGGGGCCTTCGCCGAGCGCCTTCGAGATCCGCTGAAGCGCGCCGATCGTGGGGGAGGTCTTGCCCCGCTCGACCTCCGAGATGTGTGTGGCCGACATGCCGCAGCGCGCCGCGACGTCCTTGAGGGTCAGGCCCCGCTCGAAGCGGGTGCGTCTCAGCCGGCGTCCCAGTTCCTGTTTCGTCAGCATCGGTTTCGGATTCCCCCTGCATGTGGCGGTCGAGGCCATCAGAAACCCCGCCCCGTTTGTGCCTAAACCGGGATCGGTCGCGGCGAGGCGACGAGCGCCAGGAGCTCGGCCTCGTCCTCGCCTACGTTCTCTCTCTCGTAGCCATCGTCAAGCCTCAGCTGCATGGTGTCGCCCTCACGCAGGACGTGCGACTCACCTGTGCCCACCGTCACGCGGAGCATGCCTCTCAAGCAGAGGACCACGAGCTCGCCGATCCTCGGGTGGAGCGACGTCTTCACCCCCGGAGCGATGACCGTCGCGAACACCTGAAGAGTGCCCCCGGGAAGGCCCGGGCTCAGGATCGCCGTGGTGAGCGGGACGCCGTTCTTGTCGGAACCGAACAGTTCGACACGCTTCGTGCCTCTCGAGATGGTCACGTTCGGCAGGGAGTCCTCGCGAACGAAGTACGAGGGGTCCTCGCCGAGCGCCTTCGAGATGCGCTGAAGCGCGCCGATCGTCGGGGAGGTCTTGCCCCGCTCGACCTCCGAGATGTGCGTGGCCGACATGCCGCATCGCGCAGCGACGTCCTTGAGGGTCAGGCCTCGCTCGAAGCGGGTGTGTCTCAGCCGGCGCCCGAGTTCCTGCTTCGTCAGCATCGGTTTCGGACTCCCTTCGCGTCAAGCAGTAGAAATGAGCCGACGCTCGGTTTTCGTCATGCGTCACAAGACGACCGGCGCAGGCTGGATGTTCATTCGCCCAGAATCGTCCGGATTCCGTGTTGCCTCAGCGTTCTCTGACTTCCCATACAGATAACGTGTAGGGGCATTCCGGTCAAGTCAAATATTCGGCCGGAATACGGTGCCACCGTAGCTGGTCTCCCGGCCGTAACCTTTCGTCTGGCCTGTGGTTGGCTGTCGCTCAGTTCCCGCGTTGTGGGAGCCTCACCGGAAAACAGGGGAGTCGGGGTCCCGGGAGGCCGGCAGTACCCGTGTCTCAGCAAACAGGGTGCTCATTCGGGGAAGAGGAACACCCGCTCGGGAGAGCGGGCGTCGGCGGTCAGCGGGGCCGCCCGACGGGCGCGACCTCGCGCGGCGCACCGGACAGGCGTCGCGGTGAGCCGGGAGTCGGGCACCCGGGGGGGGGGAGCTGTCGATGGGAGTTACCAGGCGCTGCGCGCCGGATACGCTCCGATCCCGAGGGCCTCGCTCTCCTCCTCGCCGAGGGTCTCGATGGTGTAGCCGTTCTCGAGCGGGAACTGGATAGTGTCGCCCTCGCGCATGACGTGCGACTCGTTCCCGACCGTGACCCTGATCATGCCGCGAAGCGTCAGGATGACGACCTCTCCGGCCTGGGGGGCCCTCTCCGCGCGTTCCCCCGGAGAGCTGGTGGAGCGGAAGAGCCGGAGTGTCGCCCACGGGGGATCGTCGTTTACCCGCTGGGTACCATGAACCTGTCCCTCGACATCGCAGAAGAAGACGTCCGCACGCTCCCGCCTCTTCGTGAGGACGGCGAGAGGCGTGTCGCGCTCCTCCACGAAGTGCGCGGACCGCTCATAGAGCGCCGCGGCGATTCTCTGGAGTGCGCCGATGGTCGGGGAGGTCTTGCCTCGCTCGATCTCTGAGATGTGCGTTGCGGACATGCCGGATCTCTGCGCGACCTCCTTGAGGGTCATGTTCCTCCGGAATCGCGCCATCCGGACCCTGCTTCCGACTTCCTCTTTCGTCGGCATCTGCACAACCTCCTCCCGTTCCGGCCTACCCGGCTCAGCCTCTGCCCGGCCCCTGCTGCCTAGACCGACATGAGATTGGGAGACACGAGGATCGCCATCACCTCTGCCTGGTCCTCGCCGATGTTGCTCTCGGTGTAGCCGTCGTCCATCGCTCTCTGGAGGGTGTCGCCTTCTCTGAGCACGAACGACTCACCACCCTCCGATGTGATCCGCACCATTCCCTTCGTGCAGAGGAGGACGATCTCGCCGATCATCGGCGGCACGGTCATCGTCTCCCCGGGAACGTAGACCCTCTTCATGATCTGCATGAACCCGCGCGGGACGCCGGGACTCAGGACCTCGAGTTCGACCGTCCTGCCCTCCGGGTCCGACATGTAGAATTTCGGCCTCTCTGCGAACCGCGTGAGCGCCAGCAGCGGGATCTTCTCTTCCCGGACGAAGCGCGACGGTTTGACCCCCAGTGCCATCGAGATCCGCTGGAGCGCCCCGACGGTCGGGGAGGTCTTGCCCCGCTCGACCTCGGAGATGTGCGTGGCCGACATCCCGCACCTGGCGGCCACGTCCTTCAGAGTCATGCCTCGCTCGAACCGTGCCAGGCGGAGCCTCCGCCCCAGCTCCTCTTTCGTTAGCATCGCCTCAGCGGTCCTTTCGCCGGTCCGGCGCCCGCTCTACATCGGTCTCGGTGAACCGACGACGGCGGTCCGGGTCCAGTCCACTCTACAGTTGACAGCTGTCCAAGGACAGCGGAGTACACAAGCCTTCCTTCGAAGATACAGGTAGCCGGGATTACGGTCAAGGGAATTATACGACCGGAATTGACCGATTCCCCGTTGGGGGATGGATCGTACTTCACTATACAGCGGGGAGTTACAGCGGCATCTTGATCCCGGACGTTCCGGTGACCGCTGCGCGCCTCAAGCGTGCCCACAGTGGTCCCATTGTCGAGCCAGGGGGCGCGAGGGCCTTCTCTGCCGGCGATGTCGCGCGTGCGAGACCGGGGCCTGTCCCCGCAAGCTACATCTTGACACTCCCTCTTTCCCCCTGATAGGCTCATCAGTCGGCCAAGGTACCGCCGGAGGGGCGTTCACCGGGAGGGAACATGATCAGCGATCTTCACGAGGTCTTCTCACTAAGCGCGAAGGGCATGAAGAAGTCCATCATCAGGGAGCTCCTCAAGCTCACCCGGCGACCGGAGGTGATATCGTTCGCGGGCGGACTGCCGGACCCGAACACGTTCGCGGTGGATGAGGTGGCGGAGATCGCGGCACATGTCCTGGCAACGAACGGCGCCCAGGCGCTCCAGTACAGCCCGACGGAGGGCGATCCCAAGCTCAAGGACGAGCTGATCGCGCACCACGAGCGTGAGGACGGGATCAAGCTCTCGCCGGAGAACATCCTCATCACGGTCGCGTCGCAACAGGGGCTCGACCTCCTCGCGAAGATATTCATCAACCGCGGCGACCCCGTGATCGTGGGGCTTCCGACGTACATCGGTGGACTCGGCGCGTTCAACAGCTACGGCGCCGACATGATCGGCGTCTCCCTCGACGAGGACGGGATGAGGATGGACCTCGTCGAGCGAGAGCTCGAGAGACTGAAGAAGCGCGGGGAGAAGCCGAAGTTCATCTACGTAGTTCCGGACTTCCAGAACCCCGCGGGGATCACGATGACCGAGGAGCGGCGGCTCAAGCTCATCGAGCTGGGCCGGCACTACGACGTCCTCCTCGTGGAAGACAGTCCCTACAAGGAGCTCAGGTACGAGGGCGAGCCCGTGCGGTCGATCTTCGCTCTCGACGGAACGGGCCACGTGATCGGACTGCACACGTTCTCGAAGATCCTCTTTCCAGGAATGAGGCTCGGCTGGATGATCGCGGACGAGGCCGTCATTCAGAAGCTCGTGATCGCGAAGCAGTCGACCGACCTCTGCACGCCGGCGTTCACGCAGGCGATCGTGGCGGAGTTCGCCGCCCGCGGGCTGCTGGGCAAGGCGATCGAGAAGGTCAAGGGGGTCTACCGCGAGAAGCGCGAGGTCATGCTGAAGGCGCTCGACGACTACATGCCCGACCTGCCGGGTCTGCACTGGACGCATCCCGATGGCGGGCTGTTCCTCTGGGTCTGCCTCCCGGAGCACGTCGACGCCGACGAGCTCTTCTACGAGGCGATCGAGCAGAACGTCGCGTTCGTCATCGGTTCGGCGTTCCACTGCGACGGGACCGGGCGGAACTGCATGCGCCTGAACTTCTCGTTCCCGTCGAAAGAGAACATCGTAGAGGGAGTGAAGAGGCTCGCGAAGGTCATCGAAGATCACGAGGTGTCGCGCCGGAAGACCGGCGACATCATAGCGACGCCCTAGAATCGCAGGATGGAAGTGAGGAGTGGTTGCGCGCTCGGTTGCGCGCGCGTATGTTGGCGCCGACAAGGCAAGAACGAGAGTCCACATATCACAGGAGAGAAGCGGATGACGATCGCCGACAAGAAAGCGGATCTGGCTGGTCCGGGCATCAGCACGTACGCGGAGGTGGAGAAGATCCTCCCGAGCGACTACGAGGCGCTTCAGACGCCGTTGGCCAGGATGAAGGCGCTCTACGAGATCAAGCGGTACATCGAGGACGGCCTCGCGAAGGAGCTCAACATCCAGATGGTGCGGGTCCCGCTCATCGTGGATCGCGAGAGCGGCATGAACGACTATCTCGACCGCGACGGTTCCAGGACGCCGGTCGAGTTCCCCTGCGGCCTCGGTCTCGACAGGCCGATCCAGGCGCAGGTCGTTCAGGCGGCGACGAAGTGGAAACGCTACGCCTTGAAGCAGTTCGACTGCCAGGTCGGTGAGGGGATCAACACCGACATGCTCGCCGTCCGGAAGGACTACTTCCTCGACCACGACCACAGCGCGTACGTCGACCAGTGGGACTGGGAGAAGGTCATCGCTTCCGAGGACCGCACACTCGACTACCTCAAGGACACCGTCCGGAAGATCTGGAAGGTCCTCTGGGGCGCGGGCAAGCACACGCAGGAGCTCTTCCCGGAACTCAAGTCGGACAGGTACCCGGACTTCCCCGAGAAGCACGAGTTCTTCCA
>JALGVN010000174.1 GCA_025774645.1 bacterium | reverse complement strand
TGCGTGCCGGTGGAACCGCCGGAGTCGACGTCGATGCTTGAGACGGCGCCTACCTCCGACTTGTTCGAACCGCCGCGAACCGCCGCAGGACGGGCAGTTACGGGCGAATCGTCCGTGACGGTGCGCCGCGAGCTGCCTCTCCTGCTCGAATCCCGTGGTGTCGTATCTGAACAGCTCGTCTCAGTGTCCGCTCTCGGCATCGCTCCCGGGTGTGCACCCGTGCCCGTGGGATGGTCGCGCGACCCGGAGGGTCTCGCGTAGACAACTCACCTGCGTCCTACTTCAGAAGAACGATCTTCTTCGTCCGCGCGGTCTCACCCGCCGAGAGCCTCACGAAGTAGACGCCCGAGCCGGCTCGCGCGCCCCCGGCGTCGCGGCCGTCCCAGACCGCGGCGTGACGCCCTGGCTCCACCTCGCCGGACGCGAGAGTCCGGACGAGCTGCCCGGCCACGTTGTAGACGGAGAGCTCTATCGGCTCGCCGTCCGCCGGCACGAAGTAGACGATCGTGGTCGTCGGGTTGAACGGGTTCGGGAAGTTGTGCTCGAGCGTCAGACCCCGCACGGTCGGTCCGTCGTCGGCCACGCCGGTAGTGGGCTCGTAGCCTGCGTTCCCGGACCGTTTGAAGTCGTAGCGGAACGTGGGCCACGGAGCACCCTCGCCGCCCGCGTAGACGCCCTCGCAGTTCCACACGTAGACGTAGTTGTCCGCGCTCGCGTAGATCACCTCGACGGTACCGTCGAGATCGAGATCGGCCAGTGCAGGGGTCGAGAAGAGACTCGCCCCGGTCTGGATCGGCCATCCGTCCAAGACCTCGCCGGTCGATGTGAATGCGAAGACCTTCCCCGACTGGCTGGCGATGACGAGGTCGAGGCTCGTGTCGATGTCGCCGTCGATGTCGCCGACGACGACGCTCGAGCCCGTGTCGAAGTCGAGGGCGTTCAGCCAGAGGTCGAGCGTCTCCCCCGTCGCGCTCAGGATGTAGATATCGCCGTACTCGTTCGGCTGGATGACCTCGAGCTCCTCGTCGCCGATGAGGTCGACGACCGTCGGTGAGGGCGGGAAGTCGCCACCGATGTCGATGGTCGCCGTCCAGAGCGTGTCGCCCCCGGCGCTGAACACGAACATCTTGCTGTCGTTGACGGCCATGATGATCTCGGCGTTGCCGTCGAGGTCGAGGTCGGCCACGCACGGGGACCCCATGGCGTGCTCCCCGACCCAGAGAGGCCACCCGGGAACATCCGTACCGTCCGGGTTGAAGACATACAGGCTGTCGGAACGAGACGGCACAATGATCTCGAGCTCGAGGTCCTGGTCGACGTCCGCGAGCACCGGTGATCCGTACGCGAACTGCCACGAGAGGTTCGCGAAGACGCCGATCGTTGCGGGGTTCTGGTCGCCGTCGATGAGCTCCTCGCCGTTCGACTTCCACGCGTAGAGGTTCCCGTCGGCGCACGGGATGACGACCTCGTCGAGCCCGTCGCCCGTGAGATCACCCAGGGCCGCCGTGCCCCAGACGAACCACGCCGTCGTCACAGGCCAGCCGTCGACGACCGTCCCGTCGTCGGCGTTCCACGCGTAGACGCGGTGTTCCGGATCCTCGAACGTTCCGTAGTTGCCCCACGGCGCGCAGACGATCTCAGGATGGGGATCGCCGTCCAGCTCCCCGACGGAGATCGACGAGCGGTAACCGTCGATCCCATGGGTGGCGAAGACGCCGTTCGTCCTCGGATCGCCGTCGCCATCGATGAGCTCAACGCCGTTGTGGTGCCAGCAGAGGATCTCACCCGAGGCCACGAAGATCTCGAGGTCGCCATCCAGGTCGACGTCCGCGACTGCCGGAGTGGAGTAGTTGGTCTCGCCTCCGAGCAGGGGCCATCCGACCATGGCGGGCGGGTTCGTGCTGACCTCGATCGCCTCCGACCACGGTCCGTCGTTCCCCGACGAATCGACGGCCGCGACGCGGTAGTAGTACATCGTGTACTCGGCAAGACCGGCGTCCTCAAAGTAGGAGACCCGCTCGACGACCGCGTCGTTCGCTCGGTGGTAGGTTCCTGCCGGGTGGTCGGTTCTGTAGATGTTGTAGCCGAAGAGGTCGGCGTCGCCGGTCGGTTCCCACCGCAGGTAGATCGTCGTCGCCCGGACGTTCGCCGACAACGTGTCGACGGTGTTCGGTCGCGCCAGATCGAACCAGCCCGACCACTCCGAGCCCGCCTCGTCGGTGAGGAGGAGCCGGAAGTTCCCCGCGAGCTGGGCGGTCACGTCGAACGTGAACCCCGACTGCCCTGACGCCGTCACGCCCTCGGGGAGATCGCCCCACGAGTCGGTGCTGTCGGTGATGGTCACCTCGGACCCGGGATAGCGCAGGACGCCCTCGACGAGTCCGGCGTCCCCGTTCCCCTCGTTCAGAACGTCGATCGTGAGGACGATCGTCTCCCCCACGTCGGGCGCGCCGTTTCCTCCCACCCCGTCGTCGACCTCGTTCCTCACGTGACGGAGCTCCGGGCGGAACAGCCTCAGAACCCAGTCGCTCTGCCAGGTCGCCCTGGAGGTGTCGTCCATCACTACCTGGAGGGGAACGTCGTGCTCGTTCGGGCTGTCGGTGGCGATCGAGATCAGGAACGCGTCCTGGAACGAGACCTCCGTCAGCGGGGGGATCGTGCCCAGGAAATGTGAGCCGTCGATGATAGAGACGTAGGGGTCGCTGCCGTCCGCGAGAACGGCCGTGATGCTCAGGGCGCCTCCCTGTCCACCGTTACCGACGACGATGTCGAGCTCGATGGTCTCCCCCGCCTCCGCTTTCCCGTTCCCGTTCCCGCTGCTGAACCCGAACGAGTCGTCGTCGATCGTCACCGATCGGAGCGAGAGATGGGCGCCCGCAGTCGACGCCACGCCGATCGTGTCCTCGTAGGGGAAGTGGTTCTTCGCCGTGACTGCGATCGTCATGGCGCCCGTGGTCTCGGGCGTGACGGACAGCATTACCTGCCCCGAGGGATCGGTGAGCCCGCGTTCGTACACCTCGTCGTCCTTCATGATGCAGACGAGAGCGCTGTCGACCGCCGCGGGATCCGCGACCGTCACGGTGATGTCCGCGGTGCCGAGGATGATCGACGCGTCGTGAAGCACGGTGAGCGCCGTCGGTCGGTCCGTCCACAGACGCATCTCGGGGTCGCCCAGGTACAGGAACGAGAACTGAGTCCAGCGATGGTCGTTGTTGTAGATCGACATTGGGATATGCGGCACCTTGCACATCGCGCACACAACGCCGGCACGTGTCGTTCCCTGGTTGTACAGGTAGTCGAACCAGTCGAAGTAGAAGTACCTGACCCGCCTGGGCACGCAGAAGCTCGTCGGACCGAAGAGCGACGAGGCGCCGCCGTCGGTGTCGTTCATGAAATGCTCGCCGATGCAGTCGAACTCGATCGCGGCCGTCGTGCAGTTCAGCATCCACACGAAGCCCGCCTTGTCCTGTCCGTTCGACAGGTTGTCGACATCCTGCAGCCGGATGTAGTTGTTCCGACTCACCCGGAGGATGTCCTTGTTGCCGTGCGCCACGTGGGAGACGATGTTGTAGCCGACATTGAGCGAGTCGAGCGCCGACGTCCTGTTCAGAGGATAAGATCCCGGGAATTCGTCGTATCGCTGGTAGAGCCGGCAGACGTGGATCTCCGGGGGTATGCTCGGCATGACCACTTCGCAGACGTGTTCCGCTCCGCACATGTAGACGCTGTCGGGCGGCTCCCAGTCGTACGGGAAGATCACCTCGCCCATGAAGAGGTTCCGGCCGGCGAACGCGACGTCCGGGCTCGTCTCGTAGACGAGGCTCTTGTCGATGAAGGTCTCGACCTCGAACAGGGTCGCGACGGGCGCCCTCCCTACGAAGATGTCCGGATAGAGGTCGACGCTGTCGCCCGGATCCTCGGACGTGATGCGGGCCTCGCCGAACCTGCTGTCGCCGTCCGCGTTCCAGTTGAGATCCAGGTCGCTGAAATAGAGGTCACACGTTATGAACTGACCGCCGTAGTACTCGAGCCACGCCTTCCTGTAGGGAACCACGTCCGTGTCGCCGCCGAGGAGCGCGTAGGTGGTGCCCCACGATGAGTACGCGTCCTTGAGGAACAGCCGGATCCGTTCGGCCGTGTCACAGCCGCCCGGGTAGTTCGACTCGATCCACGGAATCGTCCGAACCACCGCCGGAACACCCTTCCTCGTCTTCCAGTCCGCGTACTCCTGGAAGAGCGGCGCGAACTCGTCGTTCGTCACGATCACATACTCGACCGGACTCCCTTCGAGCGAAGGGCTGTAGCGCGGGACGAACCCCTCGGGACCGAAGCCGTCCACGATGTCGACGCCGGTGAGCTTCCCGGCGACGTCCTGCGGGTTCACAACGAAGCTCTTCACGAGCCTGCGGTAGAGGTCGTCCGAGCGCGCGGTCATCCGCCCGCGCGGCTGCGACCGATCGGCGCCGGGCGCGAGCACGAGTTCTATGGAGATGTCGCTGGCCAGCGTGAGCCTGCCAGTCGCGGGCACGTACGTGAGCGGATAGAAGGCAACGTTCGCGATCCGGTAGCCGCCGAGGTAGCCGTCACCCAGGTAAACGACGCGCTCCGCGGGATACGCGGAGGCGCTCGCGTAGAGCGTCGGGTCCGGGGAGGTCCACTCAGGCTCTTCGTCCATGGGCGCGTCCCGCTGCGCGGGAAGCACGCGGTACGAGCCGGGGAGCTCCTCGTCTGCCCACGATGCCAAGACGTCGACGACGCGCATGTCTGCGGGAATCACGAACGAGAGGTACTCCACTGGAAGCGCCGGAGCGCCCGGATCGCCGGAGGTCTCCATTTCGGGGATCGCGATGCGCGAGTACGGCCCGAGCTCGTCCACGACGATCTCGTCCGGGTCGTACGACAGCTGGAGGACCGGACCCGCGGCGCAGGCGGGGCCGCCCGCGAACGGCAGCGCGAGCGTCACGGCGAGCGCCAGGGCGGCTGCGATGACGAGGACCCTCAGTGTGAGAAGGGTGTCAGACCGTCCCGGGAGCATCCGCGCTCCTTCCGGACCGGAGGGTTCCTCCCCCGGTCGAGCGAGAAACGAAACCAGGACCGGGGCCCGTGTCGGAATCGGGACCTGGTCCTGGCGCGTGCTTGCCGGCCACAGCGGCCGATGCCGCGCCGAACCGCGAATCGACGGTGCGTCGCGCACTCGCGCGCGCTCCCGCGATCACTCAACAGGGCTCCTGTTGCGGCTCTTAGCAGTATCGGCTCTCGTGTCGCTCCTGTGACCCGGCTGACCCCCGAACAAGGGACGAAGTAGGTTTTCACCCTACAGAACGATTATACCACAGTCTCCAGCACATCTCA